>JABMRB010000777.1 GCA_013202865.1 Candidatus Nealsoniibacteriota bacterium
ATCTTGGGATACTCGATATAGTCGAACGCGTCGGCAACGATCATCTGGTCGTCGTCGTCGTGCGCGTAGCACCGCAGCGCCTTCAGCGCACACTGTCCAATATCGATACCCCAAACGGCGCCCGTCATGGCCATGGTGAAATTCTCCCAGTGATGTCCGCGCCCGAGCCGCCGTACAAGCAGTACGCGCCTCTGTTCCTGTGGCCCAAGTCTCAGCCGACTCTGAGAGAAATGCACAGAGAGGACCACTTTCCTCTCTATCTAATTTATCGTCCGCGGACCGGTTCTGTCAACCATATTAGATACCTCAGAACCCGTTTAATGCAAGAGACTTGCGACCGCCAGCACACCCGACAGAGGGGTGTCCTAGCGCCGAAACCCGTCACTTCGCGCCCGAGCAGCCGCCGACTCGACGCGCCCGGGGCCAATCGCTATGGTGGAGATAGGCCGATTACCGCGGTTGCAGCCGTTGGAGACGATCGTGCCGATAGCTACCCAAACGCCATAAGTCGCTGGTTGATATGAAGTTAGAGCATCTGGTCATCCTCCTGCCCTGTCGCAGCCTGGAGGACTTCAGCCTCACCCGCTCCCCGGACGACGCCGACGGGGTGCTCGCGGCCTGGTCGGCACTCTGGCACCCGGCCCTGCTGGAGGCTGCGGGAAAAATTCCTACGTGGATGCCGGCCGAAGAACCGCCCACTGACCCCACCGGACACTTAGTCACCGTGCCGAAATGCAGCGCCGATCTGGTCTCCGACGAGTGGCTGGCCCAGGCGGAGGCCGCCGGCGCGTGCGTCATCCGCGACGTGCAAGACCGCGGGCAGATCGTGGCCGAGGCCCTGAAGCAGCTCGACGAGCCCGCCGAAATCGACCCCGATCTGGCAGCCGATTTCCTCGCCCTGGGGTTCTGCCACCTGATGATCGAGCTGCTCACCCGCCAGTTGCGATACATGAGCAACCTGGACGAGGACTCCTTCGGCACGGCCGCGTTGGCCGCCGCCGAGCACGCCGCCGGCAGCGACGCCAAGGAGGCCGGCGAGCGGCTCCAGGTCGCCTTCGACCTGTTGCACGAGGCCCGCGAGTATTTCTACCCGGTCGAGTCCCGCATGCTCGATCTGACGCTGGTGGCGCCGAGCACGTTGGGCGAGCCGCTCCGCGGGGAACTGGCCGAAGGCCGGCCCACCAACCTGCTGATCTCCGGCGACACGCTGCGGCAGATGGCCCACGACGAACCGGCCACCCTCAAGGCCCTGGCCGACGCGTTGAAAAAAGAGACGGTCGGGCTTATCGGCGGCGAGCTGCACGAACTGCCGCTGCCGCTGTTGACCCCCGAGGCGATCCGGTTTCAGCTTGTCGCGGGCTTGAAAGTGTACGAGGAACACCTGGGCCACCGGCCCACGGTATTCGGCCGCCGCCGGTTCGGGCTCTCGCCCGTGCTGCCGCAGATACTACGCCAACTCGGTTTCAACGCCGCCATGCACTGCACGCTCGACGACGGGCGGTTTCCCTCGGGCAACCAGAGCCGGGTGCAGTGGGAGGGTATCGACGGAAAGTCGATCGAGGCGGTTGCCCGCCTTCCCATGGACGTTGCCCGGGCGGATACCTTCCTGCGGCTACCCGAGCGGCTCGGCGACGCCATGGACCTCGACCACGTGGCCACGCTCGTGCTGGCCCATTGGCCGGGCGGGGCCACCCGATGGTACGGCGACGTCCGGCGGATCGCTTCCTACACCGGCGTGATGGGAGCCTTCTCGACGGTCGACGTCTATTTCGACGAGACGAACATGTCGGGCCAGCAGGTCCGCTACAAGTGCGATCAGTACCGCTCGCCCTATCTCAACCAGGACGTTGCCGCCGACCGGGCCGACCCAATCTCCCGCTGGGTCCGCTACCACCGTCGCCACACGGCTGCCGCCACACTCAAAACATTCCGCACGCTAGCCGCTTGCGGATCGGCACCCGCCACTACTGCCATCGCACCGGACGAATCCGCCACGGACCAACTCATCGGCGAGATCGAAAACTCGCTCTGCGGCGATACGGATACCGACGCCCAAGAGGACCTCGACGCCCGCCTCGACACCGCACTGCACGCCGCCGTCGCCCGACTGGCCCAATCGCTTAGCGGTTCGGAGGCGTCCGGCGGCAAGGGCCTGTTCGTTGCCAACGGGCATGGTTTCTCTCGTCGGGTATGCGTGGAGATGCCGCCCGACGGCCGGTCGGCAATGGTCGACGTGCCCGCGCTGGGATTTGCCTGGGTGGAGCCCCAACCGGAGCGTGCCGGTTCGGACGAGCCTCCCGAGCCGGTCAAGCCCAAGTCGCGATGGCGGCGCAAGACGAGTGCGAAGCCCGAGCCGCCGCTGGCCGAGGAAAACGTGCTGCGCAACGACTTCTTCGAGATCGCGGTCGATCCGTACACCGGGGCGATCAAGTCGATCCACGATTACCACACCCGCGGTGCCCGGCTGGCCCAACAGCTCGCGTTGCGGCTGCCGCAGCCGGGCGTTGCGGACCCGGACGACGACGCCCACTACTCGATCATGGCCGCCGACGAGTTGACGGTCACCTCGGCCGGGCCGATCGTCGGCGAGATCGTCTGCCGCGGCCGGCTGGTCGACCGCGAGGCCCGCCGGCTGGCTGGTTTCACGCAGACGATTCGCGTGCATCGCGGCAGTCGGATGATCGAACTGGACGTCGAACTGGACCCCGATCTGCAGCCCGGGCCCCGGGCATGGCAATCCTACTACGCGGTCCGGCTGGCATGGAACGACGCCACAGCCAACCTCTACCGCAGCGTCGGCCTGGCCAACCTGCCGACCGACGCGGTGCAGCTCGAGGCCCCACACTTCATCGACATCCGCAGCGACCGCACCCGCACGACAATCCTCACCGCCGGGCTACCCTACCATCGCCGGTTCGGGCTACGCAAGCTCGACACGCTGCTGATCGTCCGCGGCGAGCAGGCCCGGCGTTTCCGTCTGGGGATCGGCATCGATCTGCCGCATCCGGTACCCGCCGCGTTGGACTTCCTCGCCCCACCGCCCGTACTGACCGACGTGCCCTCGCCAATGGCGCCGACCGGCTGGCTCTTCCATCTCGACAGCCGCAACGTGGTCGCCACCGACTGGTCGCCCGTGCTTGTCGAAGGCCGTCTCGCAGGTTTCCGCGTCCGGCTGATGGAGACCGACGGCCGCCGCGTCGACCTCGGCCTGCGATGTTTCCGCCGGCCAGAGTCGGCCGCGAAGCTCCGTTTCGACGGCACGCCCGACGACGCCAAGTTATCGATCGACGGCGACCGCATCATCGTCCCGCTGGCGGCGCACGAGTGGACGGAGTTGGAAGCGAGATTTGTTGCAAAGTAGCCATTTCGTTCCGCACGCTTGCTGCCGGGGCGTCCCGTTCACCGTCACCCTTGCGTCGGCCATTCGGCCGGCCATTGTGCCACATCGGCCGAACTGCGGCAGTTTCCTCGGCCGGAGTTACCTGAGAGGACCGTCCCATAAACATATGCGGATCTGATCGCGGGCGAGTTGGACCAGGCAGAGTGCCCAAGCCGTGCTAGCCAGGAATAGCGCGGTGGTGATTACGCACAATGTCATACCGACCTCGGGCAGGAAGCATAACACGATGAACCAAATGATCCTGAGAAGCTCGAAAACGGCCAGTCCGGTCGCCAAGTGCCGAAGGCAGTTTTGCTCGAAGAACCTTCCCAAGCAACCGAGGAACAGGCTGAACATCATCGTTCCGCCGATCCACGCAGCTTGGGCGAGACAGCCGATAATGCGAACGCTAGCATTCTGTGCGGCCATTTCCCGGGCCGAGACGTGGGGCGTCCATGGATCGCGAGACGCTTCGGCTAGTGCTCCCATATATACCAGCGTAGCAACCACCGAAAGAACAAGGGCCGCCACGGACATGCCGATGGCCGCGGTGATCGGCGGATGGGCGCCGGTCTTCCGCGGCACGGCGGCGCAAATGAACCAGCCTGTCCAGAGCATGACGACCGACGCGCCCAA
The DNA here is from genome assembly GCA_013202865.1 of Candidatus Nealsoniibacteriota bacterium. GTDB lineage: Bacteria > Planctomycetota > Planctomycetia > Pirellulales > Thermoguttaceae > JABMRB01. The sequence goes on from JABMRB010000777.1 coordinate 4,016, forward strand.
CGCGCAGAAGCACCATCCCCAGAAGATCACCAGGTTGGGACCGATCTCCACTTCAGGCGGCAATGTCAGGCGAAAGGCGCTCACCGCCAAGATGGAAGAACTGGCGAGTTGGAAGATCAGCGCGGCGAGCGAAACCGATAGGCCTGTACTGACCCGTATCCAGTTGCCGGCTTCAGAAGCGGAGAGCGAACTGGCCTCGGTTGACCGGCCGCCCGATACACCCTCGCCGCTGACGCCATCGCCCGGCTCACCGGCCGTCTCGGCGGGCACGCCCACGATCGCGCCGGCCCGCACGCACCGACTTGCATCTTTCCGACGAAGCTTCGTATCGGACTTGATCTTTCCTTCCTCGGCAAGGACCTGCAAATGCGAACGGGGAAACGGTCCGACCTCCTCGTCGCCTGAAATCACGAACCACAACGTTTCGCTCATTGATCAACTCCCCATGTTGTCAAGAAGGCGCGCCGCTGCCCGATAACGCCCCTCCCAACGGCTCTGATTGTAATACACAATTGGCGGGAGGGCCATGGGGGACGTGGACCCGGGGCAGCGCACCCCACGCAACGCAGTGCGTGGGCGTTGTGAGCCCCTGTCCCGAGCCCCAGTCCCCAGTCCCAAATCCCAAATCCCAAATCTGAAATCCTCTACCCCCTCGCTCGTAATC
>JABMRB010000778.1 GCA_013202865.1 Candidatus Nealsoniibacteriota bacterium
CCGCGAACTGCAAGAGAAGGTCGCCACGTATCCGGGCATCGGCAACGTGACCGACAACCTGCGCCCCGGCAAGGAGGAAGTGCTGGTGAAGCTCAATCCGGCGGGCCGGCCGCTGGGGATTACGTCCGCCGCCCTGGCCACTCAATTGCGCGAGGCCTTCTGGGGCAGCATCGCCGAGGAGTTCCAACGTCGCGGCGATACGGTCGAGGTGGAGGTGCTCTTCGCGCCGGGCGACCGCCACTCGCTGGGTGATCTGGACGACTTCGAGATCCGCACACCCGACGGCCGGATGATGCCGTTCCATCTGGTCGCCACCGCCGAACGCGTCCGCGGGTTCTCGCAAATCGTGCGGGTCAACCGCCAGCGGAGCATCTCGGTTACCGCCGATCTCGACGCCGAGAAGGGCAACGCCCGATTGATCATGGCGAGCTTGAAGGAATTCTTCCCCGGCTTCCTCGAACGCCACCCGGGGGTCTCGATCGATCTGGAGGGTGAAGAAAAGGAGACGAAGAAGACCTTGTTCAGTCTGTTGCGAGGGTTCGTCATTGGGATGTGCATCGTCTTTCTGCTGCTGTCGTTCGTCTTCAAGTCGTTCATCGAGCCGTTGATCGTGATGCTCGCAATTCCCTTTGCACTGATCGGCGCCATCGCGGGACACATGTTGCTGGGCATCGACTGGACGATGCCCAGTATGGTGGGGTTCGTTTCGCTGGCCGGCATTGTGGTCAACGATTCGATTGTGCTGGTGACGTTCATCAAGCTGCGGCAGGCCGAGGGCAAGGGGATATTCGAGGCGGTCCACGAGGCCGGCATGCAGCGATTCCGCCCGGTCTTTCTCACCTCGGCCACGACGGTAGCCGGCCTGACGCCGATCATACTCGAGACGAGCCTCCAAGCCCAGTTCCTCGTACCGATGGCCGTATCGATTTCGTTCGGCCTGATGTTCGCCACCGTCGTGGTGTTGGTGCTGGTCCCTTGCCTCTACGGGATTCTTGCCCGGCTGGGATGGAGCCAGAAGATCGAAAAGAGCGAGCCGCGGGGCTTGCCCCCGGGCCCAGCGCCCCGCACTCAGTTGCCGTAGCCGCCCCAGCAGGTTCCTCCGCTACCTGACGGGCTGCCACGAAGCTCGTCCTGGGAAAGGGAACGCATCGATGTCATGGACCTTCCGCTCGTTCTTCCCATCGGCGTCCATCACCCAAAGCTCGTTTCTCCCGCTGCGGCCCGTGCTGAACAGGATCTTCTTCCCGTCCGGCGACCAGGAGGGGTCGTCGCTGTTTCGGTGATTCGGATCATCGGTCAATTGCCGGCTGTTAGTTCCATCCGAGTTGATGACCCAAATCTGGCCGTATCGATTCTCGATCCCCGACCAAAAGGCGACTTTGCCGGCCACCGGCGACCAGGCGGGGGCGTTGGCATCGTAGGCTGTTTCCAGGAGGGTTTCTGTGCCGTCCGAATTCACGCGGACATTCTTGCGGCGCTGCTGGGTCAGAATCCTCTCATCCGTTCCGTCGGAGTTCATGATCCCGATCTGCGGCTGGGGATTCTTAGGAGACCGGGGGTTCCGTATTCGGATAAAAGCCATCTGTTTGCCGTCCGGGGACCAGGAGGGGCCCGTCTTGAACGTCGCCTTCCCCACGATCTGACGCGCATCCTTCCCGTCCGCGCCCATCACCCATATCTGCCCGCCTCTGCCAAAGGCGATCTGTTTGCCGTCGGGCGACCAATCAGGGCGTTTCCCTCGGTCAGCAGTTTCACCTTGGAGCCGTCCGCATCCATCACGCCCACAAACATTTTATGGCTCGAACCAGGCACAAACTCCTTGTCACCCCGATGGGCCGCGAAAGCGATTCGTTTCCCGCCGGGCGACCAATCCGGCCGGCCGTTGTCTTCTTGGAAGGTCAACTGCTGTTTGCCGGTTCCATCCGCATGGATCGTGAATATCTGCAGCCGGCCTGCGGAATCTCGGAGCGTCAAAGCGATCAGACCGTTTTTGACCGGTGGGCTTTCCGCCGCGGCTTGGATTTCCGTTGCACCAATCAAGCCGAGCACAATAACCAGGATCAGCGCGTAAATGCCTGTCATGGTCACGTTTGACGAGGATGCGTCCATATTGTAGGCCTGAGTTTGGCTTGGTAGCTTTGTGCTTCAGTTCACGCCTGACGTGCGGCTTCGCCTGACGCTTGGCCTCACCGGCGGCCCTGGCCGTCCGCGTGCAAGCCTTTGTTAGCCCTATGGTACTCGGTCTTGGAAACAGATCAATACGAACGGCTAGTAGTCAATCTTGCAGTTCGGCAATGCGTTCTGTAGTCTCTTGACGCCTTCTGCGGTGACCTTGCTGCTGCGGAGATCAAGCCGTTCGAGGTTAGTGAGACCTGTGAGGTGTTGGAGCCCCGCATCGGAAACGCGGGAGTTACTCAGGTCCAACCACAAGCACTTGTGGAGAGACCAGACTTCCGGCAAGCGCTCGTCTGTAATCGGACCTACGGTTAAGAGACGCACATCACGAAAACGGATCGCGTATACCTGTCCGTGGCCTTCGGCCTTTTCGCACTGCTCCCACACCCACTGCAACGTGGTTAGGTCAACCTGACCAGCGATCTCCTGGTCAAGTGACTCACAAAGGTATCTGAGGCTGTCGAGGTCGCCATGATTTGGTGAGAAGTAGATTTGGCAAATGACATTTGAGGTCCAGCCCACTGCTCGTTCCCATTGATCTGGCCGAACACCTGGAGGCTGCCTGGTGTGGAGTGACTCGATTTTGGATCGCGTTTCGCGCACCAATCCATAATACTGTCGTTGAGAGACAATAAATTGGACAAGTGATATCGCCAGTCCGATTACAACGACCGCAGAGAATCCAGCCAGGATGGTTCCCCATCCATGTTGACACCACCTGCGTTTGGGTTTCGGCTCTGGCATCGTGTCTTCGCTCATCACCGCCTTCTGTCGGTGGGAGTCGGGCGGATTCTCTCAGGGGCCAACTTGTTCATAGAAAGATCTCGTATAACCCCGCAACCCTACAGCCTAACGCGCAGGCAGCCAATCGTCGCAAGGCGCATTGTAGCCGCGGGTTGCTCTATTGTCACGCCCGTTGTCGTGTAGGGTCTGTCAGGATTCTCTGGCAAGCCCTGCCTGATCCGTCGGAAACGTGCCAGGTTCTTTTGAGTCCCGAAGGGACGGCAGTTAATAGCCTTCGGGCGTGAGCCCCTGGAAACGGGACCCCGGGTGCCCCGGACAGATCTTGACCTTCGAGGGTGGCCCGGACGGTTTGGCGGAGAAGGCGGTGTGCTTGGTGACGGCTTGGCCGCAAAATCCGTCCGGGTGGCGCAGCCACAGGAGGGGCCTGCACGGCGTCCTCCGGTTGCTGCCCGGGCGACATAGCCACATGAAACGTCGAACCCGCCCGAGCACATCTTGTTGCTGCGCAACCCCGAAACATTTTCCGAAACAGCGTGAGAAGTGGCCCCGCGTCTTGCGGAAAAATGTCGGGGCCACCCGCGGTGAGAATGCACCC
>JABMRB010000084.1 GCA_013202865.1 Candidatus Nealsoniibacteriota bacterium
CCACAGAACAACGTCGCCTGGGACGAAGCCTACGAAAAGTTCTTGGAGATTCTTTGACGGCGATTCCGTCACTACCCACTATCCACTATCCCCTATTCCCCCCCCAGGCACACAAACATGATCAACGTCGGCATCGCGGGCATCGGTTTCATGGGCATGACGCACTACAACGCCTACCAGAAGGTCCGCGGCGTGCGGGTCTGTGCCTTTTGCGAGCAGGACAAAAAGCGGCTGGCCGGCGATTGGCGATCGATCAAGGGCAACTTCGGGCCCCAGGGCACGATGATGGATCTCAGCGGCATGGACTGCTACACCGAACTGGACGAGATGATCGCCAACGACAAGCTCGACGTGATCGACGTCTGCCTGCCGCCCTCGCTGCACGCGAAAGTTGCAGTCGCCGCGTTGAAGGCCGGCAAGCACGTCTTCTGCGAGAAGCCGATCTCGTTGGTCGCGGCCGACGCCAAGCGGATGGTCGCCGCGGCCGATCGCGCCGGCAAGCAGTTGATGATCGGCCGCGTGCTGCCGTTCCTGCCGGAATATGATTTTGCCTACAAAGCGATCGACAGCGGCAAGTACGGCCGCCTGCTCGGGGGACATTTCAAACGGATCATCTCCGACCCGCTCTGGCTGCCTGACTTCTACAACCCGGAGAAGGTCGGCGGCCCCATGCTCGATCTGCACGTACACGACGCCCACTTCATCCGCCTGGTTTGCGGCATGCCCGCGGCGGTGCAGACCGTCGGCCGGATGCGGGGCGAAGTGGCCGAGCTGTTCACCACGCAGTTCCTCTTCGGCGATAGCGATCTGGCCGTCACGGCCGCCAGCGGTGTGATCAACCAGCAAGGCCGGGGGTTCACACACGCTTACGAGATCTACCTCGAAAAGGCCACGCTGCTGTTCGACGCCGCCGGCATCGGCAAGGACTGGGTCGTCGGCTACCCGCTCACCGTGTTGACCGACAAGGGCCGCGTCGTGCGTCCCAAGCTCGGCTCGGGCGACATGTGCGACGCCTTCGTCGCGGAACTCAAAGAAGTCGTCCGCGCAATCAGCACGGGCACGCCCTCGCCGCTATTGGCCGGCCAACTCGCCAGCGACGCCCTGCTACTCTGCCAGAAGCAGACCCAATCGCTAGCCCGCGGTCGCGCGGTGAAGGTCTAAGGGACGACCGAAGAAACATTGCACCATTGAGGTGGGCAACGACTACTGAAACAACGTCGGGTAATCGCGCCGGCCGTGCAGAACTCGCAGAATTTCGATGCCGTCGGCGATTGCGCGGTAGAAGACCACGTAGTTGCCGAAGGAGAATACTCTCACTCCAGGCCCGAACTTGGACCGGAGTTCGCCCATCTCAGGTTGTCCAGCATAGATACGGGATCTTTCCCTGACTGAATCGATCCAACGATCTGCCGCGGCCTGACTGTGATTCGTGGTCCCGATATAGAAATGGATACCGTCGAGATCCGACTCGGCAAGTTGGGTCCAGAGAACTCTGGGCATCAATCCGTGACGCCTTCCTCGGCGAGTCGCTGCCGCCCCTTCGCTTTGAGCTGTTCAAAGTCGATTTCTCGAGACTGGCCGCGATCCGCTTGAGCAAGAGCGGGCTCGATCTCACTACGAACTCGCTCGATTTCCTCTTGCCGCTGCCGGTAGAGCGCCAGAACGTCGGCCACGACCGTATAGCCCGCGCCGTCCAACTGGTCTTGCGCGAACGCGCGAAACGCCTCGAGATCTTCCGATGGCTCAATGCTCATCACCAACTTACTCCAACTTGCCACACCCACCCTATCCTATTGGGCAGCGGTCAACCCGTCAAGCGGCCGTGCCTCTCACCCATGGCCTGTCAAAATGGCAGGCGTGCGCCGCTTAGCGAGCGTGTTTCGCAGAGATTGGCGGGACGCTCCGAGGACCGACCGAAGGCCTCTTGACCTAACTTCCGTTCTGGGAACAACTTAGCTCGCCGATCCTCCCTTTGGCACGCCGATTGCTTTTCTCAAGCACAGCGCCCAAGCCGCGCAGGATTGGCAGGTGACTTCCCCGATGGCCCAATAGGGCAATATGGGTCATCTAGCGAGAATAAGTAAATTACGAGGAGCCACGGAGACAACCAACATGGCCAAGAAGAAGAAAACTGCGAAGAAGTCCGCCCCCGGCGGAATCAAAATTCAACCGTTGGGCGACCGGGTGGTGGTCGAGCGGGAAGAGGCTGAAGAGGTCACCGCCGGCGGGATCGTCCTGCCCGACTCGGCCAAGGACAAGCCCGCCCGTGGTACGATCGTCAGCGTCGGCGAAGGCCGCCTGGCGGACGACGGCACGCGAACCGCCCTGCAAGTCACCCCCGGCGACCGCGTCTTGTTCAGTTCCTACGCCGGCGAGCAGTTCAAACTGGGCGACCAGGAACTGTTACTGATGCGTGAAGAAGACATACTGGCGGTGATCGAGTAATCCCACCTCCCCCAAGACCCCTATTCGGCGAGCCCGCTCGCCTAGCATGTAGCAAGGAGAAAACAACTGATGGCCAAGATGATTGCTTTTGACCAGGAAGCCCGCGACGCCATAAAGCGCGGCGTCACCAAGCTGGCCCGGGCGGTCAAGGTGACCCTGGGTCCGAGAGGACGCAACGTCATCCTCCAGAAGAGTTTCGGCTCGCCCACGGTCACCAAGGACGGCGTTACCGTCGCCAAGGAGATCGACCTGGAAGACGTTTACGAGAACATGGGTGCCCGGATGGTCCGCGAAGTGGCCTCCAAGACCAGCGACGTCGCCGGCGACGGCACCACCACGGCCACGATTCTGGCCGAGGCGATTTACAACGAAGGCCTCCGCGCCGTCGTGGCAGGCGTGAATCCCATCCATCTCAAGCAGGGGATAGAGAAAGCGGTCGCCGACGTCACCGCCAAGCTCAAGAAAATGTCGATCCCGGTCAAGGACAAGAAAGAGATGGCCCAGGTCGGCTCGGTCGCCTCGAACAACGACCGGGAGATCGGCGAACTGTTGGCCGAGGCCATGGACCGCGTCGGCAAAGACGGCGTGATCACCGTCGACGAAGGCAAGAGCCTGGCTACCGAGGTCGAG
>JABMRB010000779.1 GCA_013202865.1 Candidatus Nealsoniibacteriota bacterium
CCGGTGATGTTCTTGACCTTGAGGTTCTTGGCGTCCCACTCGACCTTCTCGCCTTTGCCTTCGGCAGCGACGTAGACGGCCAGATTGCCTAGCAGGATCGTCTCGGTCAGACCGCCGGCGTAGTCGGCGAAGTCGGACTTGGCCGGCTTGCCGCCCTTGATCGCGTCGACCCATTCCTGGAAGTGGCCGGGTGAGCGGTCGTATTCCAGCCCGTCGTCGCTGTCGTCTACGTCGCCGTAGAGCTTGTCGATCCCGCCGTAGTCGTTACCCGAATAGAGCTTGCCTTTGGTGCCGATCACGATGCATCCGCTACCCTGGGGCTTGTCGCCTTCGAGCACCTCGGGGTCGGGGCGCTTGCCGCCGTCCATCCAGGTGAACTTGATCGCGGGACGCCAATCGACGGCCGGGAACTCGAAGTTGATGATCGACCATTTGGGATAGCTGTCCTTGTTGTGCCCGTCGGTCTCGGCCTGCACCGAGGTCGGGTTGAACAGGTCGAGTCCCATGTAGGGCATGTTGACCGTATGGCAGGCCATGTCGCCCAGGGCACCGGTGCCGAAGTCCCACCAGCCGCGCCATGCGAAGGGGTGGTAGCCGTCGCCGTAGGGCCGCTCGGGCGCCGGGCCGAGCCACTCGTTCCACTTCAGGTTGGCCGGGGCCTCTTTGGCTGCGGGGCGCGGTCCGCCTTGCGGCCAGATCGGGCGGTTCGACCAGACGATAACCTCTTTCGGGGTACCGAGCCGGCCGGCTTTCATCATCGCGGCCGCCTTGCGCAACCCGCCGCCGGCGGTGCCCTGGTTACCCATCTGCGTAGCCAGGCCCTTCTCCTTGGCGATCTTACCCATCAGCCGGGCCTCGTAGATCGAATGCGTTAGCGGCTTCTGCACGAAGCAGTGTTTGCCCATCCGCATCGCCATCAGTGCGGCCGCCGCATGGCAATGGTCGGGTGTGCTGACCGTGACCGCGTCGATGCTCTTACCCATCTCGTCGAACATCTTGCGGAAGTCGGTGAAGGCCTTTGCCTTGGAGAACTTCTTCTTGGCACCATCAAGCCGACCCGTGTCGACGTCACAAATGGCCACCATGTCGCCGCGGCTTCCGGCGTCGTTCGAGTCGCTCGAACCCTTGCCGCCGATCCCCACGGAGGCGAAGGCAATCTTCTCGTTCGGCGACTTGCTCTCCTGAGCCCGTACTCCCCCGGCCACCCAATAACCGGCGCCGGTCACTGCGGTCGTCTTGAGGAACTGACGACGACTAGCTTTGTAAGCCATAACAATACGCTCCTTTGCTAAACTGTTCGCTTCGAAACTGATCGCGATTGTGCGAGAACTACCGATCACTCTTGTGCAGTACGATCCATCCAGAATATCCTCCGCAATCGGCTTTGGCAAGCTCGGATCGCCCGAAAGGGCAACGGATCGCACGCGGGACCGGCCGGCCGAACCCCCCGCTGCGGGGTGTCGGAATGAGACCTTCATCGGCCTGGTACATCCGCCAAGCTTAATGTTTCGACGGGCCCCAAAGTGGGTTTGCGTCGCAGCGGTCTGTCCGGTAGGTTAAAAGATCGGATTCCGTGGTCGTCTGTCAGTTTTTTCTAGGAGTTTTGTGCGATGAAATCCTGGGCTCTAGCGTTGGTCCTGCTGTGTGTTGTGTGTCTTGCCGGCTGCCCGAAATCGTCGGGAGATGGCAAACCGGCGGATGCGGATGCTGCCATCGAGTTGCTCACGCAGCACGAGAAAGAGCTGGTCAGCTTCCTTGACGACCACCCGCTGGTCAACGCCGTCGCTTGGATCAAGGAAATCGGCGGCAAGATCGAGTTCGACGCCGACGGCAAACTGATCGGCATCGACCTGGAGGAGATCCAGGTTGCCGACGACGACGTCGAGCAACTCGCGGCCTTCGCCAACCTCAAGAAACTGTCGCTCTGGGGAGCCGATCTGACCAACGAAGGCGTCGAGAAGCTCGTTAAGATACCCAACCTGAAGCTCAAAGAGTTGACCCTGTTCAACACTTCGATCGACAACGACGGCGTGCAACTCATGGCCAAAATGAAATCGGTCGAGAAGCTCAACCTCCGTCGCAGCACCTACCTCCGCGACGATGCATTGGCGGCGCTGAAGGAGATGCCCAAACTGCAGGATCTGGCCTTGTTGTACAACAACTTCACCAACGACGGCATGCAACATCTGGCCGAAATGAAGCAGCTTCGTCAGATCGATCTCCGCGGATGCATGCAAATCGGCGACCCCGGGCTGGAACACCTCGCGGCGCTCACCGAGTTGACCCATCTGAAGCTGGGAAGCTTTGCCGTCGGCGACCCCGGGCTGGAACACCTCAAAGGATTCACCAAGCTCAAGGTGCTGTCGATCGAGGATTCCAGCGTCAGCGACGACGGATTGGCGAACCTCGCGGACATGACCGAATTGAGGGACCTCAACCTCAACCGCACCTTCGTCGGCGACGACGGATTTGTCCACCTCGCCAAGCTCAACAAGCTCGTCAGTCTCTTTGTTCGCGACCTGCCAATCGACGGCTCCGGTCTGGTCTATCTCAAAGGCGCCACCGGGCTGATCAAGCTCGACCTCCGCGAATCTCCCATTACCGGCGAGGCTCTGGAGCACCTCAAACCGTTCACAAAGCTCGAGTGGCTTCATCTGTGGCACACCAAGATCACCGACGACGGGCTGGAGAATCTCGCCGGTCTCAAGACACTGAAGTACCTCAGTCTCGAAGACGACTATATCTCGGACGCGGGACTGAAGCACATCGCCGGGCTGACGAACCTCGAGGAACTCGATCTGAAGAGCAATGCCGACGTCACCGACGACGCCGTGGACGATCTCAAGAAGCTCACCAAGCTGAAGAAGCTGCACCTGGCCTTCACCGCCGTCACCGAGGACGGCGTCAAACAACTCAAGAAAGCCTTGCCGAATTGCGAAATCACCCAATAACCGGCAGGGTGTGGCGAAAAGAGGATATGTAGGACGGATTTCCAATCCGTCTCACAAGCGAGCAGCCGAGAAGACGGATTGAAAATCCGTCCTACAAGCGAAGAAACACGAGATCGCTCTGGAACATCCACACAAAAGCCCCCGGACTGCGTCCGGGGGAACTGGATCTTCCGGGGGATCCGGGCCATACGCGGCAAGGGCTTTTCAAACCATGACGGAGAACTGTCATGCGTACCGTCAATCGTTCCGTTGTCCTCTATCTATCCTTGTCGATCGGCGTCGTGCCGTGCCTCCTGCGGGCCGGTGAAGCGCCCACGAAGAAGCGCGGCCCATTGATCACCGTCTCGAAGGAGACCACCCGAATCACCTCGCCGCTGCGCGAGGATGGCTACGTCGACTACGTGGCTGCGTTGAACGAAATGTGTTCCGCGGGGGTAACGCCCGAGAATAACGCGATCGTCCCGTTGTGGCGGGCCATGGGTCCGGGGGATATCTCGGAGAAGATTCGCGAAGATTACTTCCGCCAGTTGGGCATCCCACCGCTGACAGAGGAGGGTGACTACTTCGTCTCGTTTGAAGATTACCTCCGCGGCCAAGGAATCGAGGAAAGCGAGGATACGAATCGGCAGTGGGAGCGCTCGCGACAGGGGCCCTGGTCCGGAAAGGATTGTCCGGCGGCCGCCGGCTGGTTGAAGGCCAACGAGAAGCCGCTGCGCCAGATTGTCGAGGCCTCCCGCCGCACCCGATACTACTCGCCGCTGATCGCCACCGACGACGACGTGGCCCCGCTAGTCAGCGTCATGCTGCCCGCATGCTCCGAGATGCGATGTGCAGCGCGGGCGCTCACGGCCCGGGCAATGCTCTATATGGGGCAAGGAAAGACCGACCGGGCACGGCAGGACCTGCTGGCTTGCCACCGCTTGGGACGGCTTTCCGGGCAAGGCCCCACGTTGATCGATGCCCTGATCGGCATCGCCATCGACAGCGTCGCGTGCCAGGGCGACACGGCGGTAGTCCAGAGCGGAGAACTCACCGCCAATCAGGCCAAGAAGTATCGGGCCGAACTGCTGCGGCTGGCACCGTCGTCGCGGATGGTCGACAAGATCGATACGGGCGAGCGATTCATGTTTCTCGATAGCGTGGCCGGTATCGCGCGGGAGGGCCCGATGGCACTCCAACAGCTTGCAGGTGGCGGGTCCGGCGAACCCGTGATTGCTGAAAAGCTGCTGAAGTGGGCGACCCGCAGAGCGATCGACTGGGACGAGGTCCTGCGGATGGGTAATTCGTACTACGACCGGATGGTCGAAGGTGGCCGAAAACCGACCCGGGCTGAGCGTAACGTAGCGTCGGACGAGTTGCTTGCCGAAGTCAAGAAGCTTGCTGCCGCCCTGAAGGACCCGAAATCGATCGCCATGACGTTGCTTTCCGGCAAGTCGCCCCGCCAGATCGCGACCCAGCAGATGGGCGGGCTATTCATCGCCCTGCTGTTGCCGGCCGTCGACGCGGCCATCGACGCCGAGTACCGCGGCACGATGCGCATGGAGGTGACCCAACTTGCCTTCGCCCTGGCCGGCTATCGCGCCGACCACGATGGCTACCCGGCCAAGTTGCAGCAACTGGTTCCTAAGTACGCCGAGACGCTGCCCAAAGACGCCTTCAGCGACGGCCCGCTGCAATACAAGCATAGCGACACCGGCTACCTGCTCTACAGCATCGGCCGCAACGGCGAAGACGAGGGCGGCCGCAATCGCCACCAGGACCCCGAGGCCGAGGACGATCCGGAC
>JABMRB010000780.1 GCA_013202865.1 Candidatus Nealsoniibacteriota bacterium
CGACTTCTTCACGCTCGACGTGGCCGACGCGATCGGCACGGCACCCTCGACCGACGACATGGCCCGGTTCGTCGAGAAGTATCAGCAGTACGTCGGGCGGTTGGACGTGCCCGGGATCGACGAGCCGTTGGAGATTACCCGGCAGACGATCGAGGACGCCGCGGGCAAGTTCCTTGCGGCGGTGGACGAGGCGGCCCGGATCTATCGCCGCGTGGCCGATACAAAGGGTGCCGACGGTTTCGTTACCGAGGTTTCGATGGACGAGACCGACCGACCGCAGACGCCCGTGGAGATGCTGTTCATCCTCGCGGCGATCGCCGACCGGCGGATCCCCGCCCAGACGATCGCACCGCGGTTCACGGGCCGGTTCAACAAGGGCGTCGACTACGTGGGCGACGTCGAGCAGTTCGCCCGGGAGTTCGAGCAGGATCTGGCCGTGATCGCGTTTGCGGTCGACGAGTTCGGTTTGCCGGCGAATCTCAAGTTGAGCATCCACAGCGGCAGCGATAAGTTCTCGATCTACGGACCGATGCGTCGGGCCTTGCAGAAGTTCGACGCCGGTGTCCACTTGAAGACCGCCGGCACCACCTGGCTGGAGGAACTGATCGGGCTAGCGACCGCCGGCGGCGACGGGCTGACCGTGGCCAAGGAGGTTTACGGGGCGGCCCTGTCGCGGTTCGACGAGCTTTGTGCCCCGTACGCTCAGGTGATCGATATCGACACGGCCGCACTGCCGTCGGTCGAAGCGGTCGCCGCGTGGGACGGGCAACAGTTCGCCGCGGCGTTGCGGCACGACCCGGCCTGCGAAGCCTACAACCTCCATTTCCGCCAGCTTCTGCACGTCGGTTACAAAGTGGCCGCCGAGATGGGCGACCGCTTCACGGACGCCTTGGACAAACACGCCGGCGTGATCGGTCGTGGCGTGAGCGAGAATATTTTCGAGCGACATATTCGGGTGTTGTTTGCTGCGGAGTAGGGGGGGTGCTGTTGGGGGTGTGTTGTTGAAACAGGCTAAGGGAAACGATTTCGTGGCACCTCCGCGGGCTTCCGCCCTCGGCTATTAGTTTTCTAGAAGACACACCACTCTTCCCAAATCCCAAATCCCAAATCTTCACCTCCCCATGCCTTACCACCGCAACGCGATGCTACCGAACTCCATGCTGCCGGTCGATATCGTGTTGGCGCCGGATTGGTGGTTCCACCACGAGGGAATCACGTTCGACGAGGATTTCTTCTTCCATCCGGCGCGGCGCGTGGAGGTCGAGCGGCAGATGGAACGAGTACTCCACGACCGCTTCGGGCGTTTCGGCCTTGGCGAAGACCACGACCGGGATTTGCCCGTGGTCGGGGCGGTCCACCTGGCTGCCGGATACCTGATCTCCGAGATGCTTGGCTGCCGCGTCGATTATCTCGAAGACGCACCGCCGCAAGTAGTCCCGGCCAATTGCGATTCATTAGCGTTCGACGCCGACGCGGCGTTCGACACCCCGGCCTTCAAGCGACTGCAACGGCTGGTCGACTCGTTGAAGGCGAAATACGGCCGGGTGCAAGGCGACGTGAATTTCAGCGGGATCCTCAACATCGCCATGGATCTCCGCGGACAGACCTTCCTGATGGACATGCTCGACACGCCCGAGGAGGCTTCGCAGTTAATCGAAACCATCGGCCAGGTGATCGAGCGTTTCACGCAGTACATTGCCGAAGCAACCGGCAGCACGTCGATCAGCGTCAACCGCAACGTGCGTCACGTCGCCGCTCCGGTCTTTCTGCACAGCGAGTGCTCGCATACGATGATTTCGGTGGCCGACTACGAGCGGTTCCTGCTGCCGCTGGACGCGTCCTGGAGCATCCGTCACCGCCCGTTCGGCATCCACTATTGCGGCGAAGACCCGCACCGCTACGCCGAGTCGTTCGCCCGGCTGCCGCACCTGGATTTCCTCGACGTCGGCTGGCCGGGCGACGTCGCCGAGATCCGCCGCCATCTGCCGGACACGTTTCTGAACATCCGCTACAGCCCGGTCGAGATCATCAAGCAAACGCCCGACGAGATCCGCCGCACGGTCCGCCGCCTGGTCCACGATTCGGCCAACCCCTATCTAACGGGCGTGTGCTGCATCAACATGGACCAGCAAGTGACCGACCAACAGATCGCAGCCATCTTCGAGGAAGTCGAGTTGCTGCGAGAGGAGTACGCGCCAAAGAGCGCGTAGCCGCTTGCGGCTTAGCCGACTCAGGACATGCCCCCACCCCTTGCCACTCAACTGCAAATGCGGTTAAATAGGGGCCAAATCACGATCCCCACAAAACGCTCAAGCGAGAAACACCCATCATGAAAGCCAGCCAAACAGCCGTCGTGTTGATCGAGTTTCAGAACGAATTCTGCAAGGAAGGCGGAAAGCTATACGACGCGGTGCGCGACGAGATGGCTCGGCTGGATACGGTTGGCCACGCCGTTGAATTGTCTCGAGCGGCACGAGAGAAGGGTTGCCTGGTGATCCATTGCCCGTTCGTTTACGACGAGCGTTGGGCAGAAGAGCACGGAGTTTGCGGAATCATCGCCGGCGCCGGCAAGGAAGGCGCATTCCGCCCGGGCGAGTGGGGCACGCAACTAATCGACGAACTCGCGCCCGTCGAGGGCGACGAGGTTCTTTCTGGAAAACACGCCCTGAGCGGTTTCACCAACACGGGACTGCACGAGATCTTCCAGAGCCACAGCATCAAGAACGTGGCCATCGCAGGCTTCCTCAGCAACGTCTGCGTCGAAGGCACCGCCCGCAGCGCCTACGATCTCGGCTACCGGGTTCAGGTGATCCACGACGCCGTCGCCGCCACTTCTCAAGCCAATCAAGAATACGTGCAGCGGGAGATCTATCCCCACCTGGGCGGCTCGATGACGACGGGGCAGTTCATTGAGGCTCTCAAATAGGACATCCTCTGCTGACACGAACACCGCTCTGCTTTTCACCGCGACCTTGAGTCGGGGCGTGCCCGACGCGCTGAGTTCCCGGCTCATTCAGCGCGAATGCCGTCGGCGCCATCCGAACAGGGCCATTGCCAGCAGGCCCGTGAAGAGTATGGCTACGGTTGACGGCTCGGGAATGACCTCGCTGCCGGTAAAGCCGTTGTCGATCGCAGCCCCGGTCGCCTTCCAGCCGATTTCGAGAAAGTCTTCCGCCCGGGCATGGAAGTGATAACCCCAACGTTGGCTGAAGGGATCGCCGCTGTCGTTGTTACCCCAGTCCGTGTCCTTCATGTCGGCGGTATCGAAGTACGCCGCGGAATTCGGGATCTCGGCGTTCAGTTGCGTCACGGCCGCGATTCGGCTGGCGTTGAGGCCTGCGTGCTGATCGGACGACTCGCCGATGATGATACCCAAGTCGTCGGGGATTCGCGAATCGGCGGCCCGAATCGAGTAGATCAAGTCCTTGAGGTTGTCGGTGTACTCGGCCTGCAATTGGGCGGCGGTGTAGGGAGAATCATTAAACTTCTCATTCCAGCCCTGGAACCAGAAGACGGCCGCTACTTCGTAGCCGGTGGCATTGTTGTACGCGTTCAACGTGCCGTCATCGGCCAGGTCGGCGTCCAGCGTATCCAGAAACTCAGTGAAGCGGTTTATCGTGTTGGTGTATTCCACGCCGATGCTCCCGCCGCGAGCAGCGACCGCCGTGGGCGGACGCCAATCGTTACCCAGGGTCGTTCCGCCTTTATCCGACTTGAACAGAAAGACCGGCGACTGCATCGCATCGCCCAGGCGATGGCCCATCCCCAGTTCCGGGCCGATCGTGGAGCCGAATATGGTGTGGACGCCAAATCCGGGCATCAGCGGCTGAATGCCCGTCACGATGTCTGCCTGATTGTTGGTTGGCAAGATGTTATTCAAGGTGCCATCGCGAGAGTTGTAGTGGACCCCCCATACGTCGTCGCGCGGCTGAAGCCAATTGGCATCCAGGCTGTTCTTGAAATCGAATGGCATGTTGGCCAGATAGTTGGTCGCCGCCGGCGTGCCGCTGAGTAGGAACTCCATCGTGGGGACATTCCACTCATTGGTGTTATCGCTGTCATACGTGTACGCCTGCCCCTCCATGTTCGACTGGCCGACCAGCAAGTAGATCTTCAAGGTGTCGGTGGCCGCCTCGGTGAGCGCAACCTCCGCCCTCAGATGCGGCACGCCCAGTAACATAACCATAACCGCCAGCAGCAATCTCAACTGCAACATGATGGCATCCTTCAACTAGGATGAAGACGGGCCGCGCCCGCCCATGGAAATCACTTCTTCCGTCGCCAAACCAACACCGCGCCGCCCATCAAGCCCGTCAGCAGCATCGCGATCGTGCCCGGCTCGGGAACGGGAACGACCTTCACTCCTGCACTTAAGATGTCTTCGGCCATGATGTCTTCGACCACGATGTACTCAGCTATGACGTCGTAGTCTCCCGGCGTGATGAGAACCCTTGTGTCGAAGACCTTCGGGGCCCCCGGCATCGGGAAGACCGGTATCTGGGAAGAAGTCAAGAGCCCAATGCCGTGGGATTCATGGCCCGGCCCGTGTAGAACAACAAACTGGAACGGCGCGGGATTCACGCCGAATTCTTGGGCGTCGTCATCCCACCAGGTGGTGTCATACCGTAGCTGTCTCGCCTCGGAAAGAATACCAAGGGCGCTAAGCTTGGTCCCGACGACATTTGCGACAAACTGAATAGGGACGACATTCCGAATGAGGGGGTCCTCACCCGGTGCGGGGTTGTCCTTCTGGTAATCCCCGATCAGGTCCTCACGAATCAGAACCGTGATTTCTCCGGGCTGTGGCATAAACGCCTCGGGCGGGTCGCCAAGCGGATACGAGATCGTTGCTGACTGCACGGCCGACGCCACGGCCAATACCAAACCCACGAAAACCACCGCGATACCTGTTGCTCTACGCATTTCATCGCCTCCTCTAGACTGAAACTAATGGATGGAACTCTCAAACAAGACCCAAAACTGAACTACCAACAACCAATGCAGGTCATCAAGGGAAACCGACCCCGGCCTAGGAGTCGATACAAAGCATCCCCGGAGAGTCACCGCCACAAGTTGACGGCCGGTTCGGCATGCCGAAGAATGCTGCCTCCGATTTGCAACGCAGGAGGATGGACTGTCGCCTCAGGAACGAATTTGGGAACTCATCTACAACCACATAACCTATCAGAACCGCTAAATAAGTCAAGCAACCCCAGAAACTCCCCCCGGTCTAGGGAGAAAACAGCCAAAAAGCATCACCAGCAGAGGGGTGATCGGTGAAATCCACCGAGCGGAAGAGGTCGCAGACGGGGTCCTCGGTCGCCCCGTCTCCGCCGATCAGATCCGCTCGTAGACCCCGTAGAGCGCGTGGTAGCACCCGTCGAAGATCGGCACGCGCTCGAGATACGTCTTCCGGGCGGCCTCATCCGGTGTATGCACGGCCTCGATTTCGAGGAACCGATCGATCAATTCGCCGTCAACGGAAAACAACGTCGCCTTGTTGCCGGAGGTACCCAGGTCGTGGGCGAGCAACCGTCGTTTCATGGCGGTTAGTCCGGGATAGAGGGCCGATGCAAGTCGAGTTCATTCCAATACAAGCTCGAAGCGCAAGCGAGTGGACATACATCGTGAACCCTGCCGCGTCTGCAAATGGTGGCGCTACTTGCACGCACTCGGCGAAAACCGCATAATAGCGAGCGTAAATGAGCCTCTCGTATCCGGAGATCGGCAACATGATCGCACTCGCCCGTTGGTCACTTCTTGCCGTCGGCCTCTTCTCGTCCTCGGTCGCCTTTGCACACGAGCCGGTGCTGCCGGTCACCGATCCGCCGCCGGGCGTGGTGATCGATCGGAGTTCGGATCCGGCACAGGTCTATATCGGATGTCCGGGGATCGCGGTGTTGCCCGGCGGGGATTACGTGGCGTCGCACTCCTGGTTCGGGCTCGGCACCACCAACAGCCGGATGACCGTCTTCGGCTCGACGGACCAAGGCAAGACGTGGAAGCATCGAGGCGACGCACCGACGACGAATTCGATCGGCATGAAACTGGCCCCCATCGCGCCGGGCAACTTCACGATGGGCAGTGTCTCCGGCGGCGACTTCGACGAGCGGCCCGTACACAAGGTCACGATCAGCGAGCCGTTTCTGATCGGCACGACCGAAGTGACCAACGCCCAGTACGAGCGGTTCGATCCGGATCACAAGAAGCTTCGCGGCAAGCTCGGTTTCTCCAAGGAGGACGACGACGCGGTGCCCGGCGGCGCCGGCGGCACGGCCGTGCTCGTCAGCCGCGACGACGGCGAGACCTGGACCGACCCGGGGAAAGGTCGCCCGCAGCCGACATTCGAGCCGGGCAAGTCGGGCGCATGGATCGCCGGGATCCACGCCGGGTTCGTGCAACTGATCGACGGGCGGCTGATGGCCTTCGGACGCGGCAACAACATCGACGGACGCATGCCGATCAGTCTCTCCGCCGATCTGGGCCGAAACTGGGCCTACCACCCCAGCCCGTTTCCCGGCATCGGCGGCGGACAGCGGCTGGTCATCCTGCGGTTGCAGCAAGGGCCGATCCTCTTCTGTTCGTTCGGCAAGAACGTGAAGATCACCGACGCCTCGGGCCACCAACGGGAAGTCTCCGGGCTGTTTGCCGCGATCTCGACCGATGAAGGCAAGACATGGTCGATCAAGCGGCCGATCACCGACGACGGCCCGCCGCGAACCGTCGACGGCGGCGGCAACACGGGCAAGTTCACCCTCAGCCGCACGTCGGCCGAGCCGCGGGGATACATGTCGATCTGCCAAACCCCCGACGGCCTGATCCACCTGATCTCCAGCAAGCAGCACTACGCTTTCAACCTGGCCTGGCTCAACGCCCCGGCCCCCGCTCCCTAGCCGCTTGCGGCTTCGCATCTTGATCCGTCAATCACAACCCCCGCAGATTTTCCCGAAAGGACAAACCATGCGCATCGAAGTCCTGCTATTCACTATCACTGTCGCGATCGTCGTCGCCAACGCGTCCCACGCCGCCTCCGACGACCAGCCGGGGATCGTCGCCTCAGAGTTCGTTTACGAAAAGGCCCCGTTCGATCAGTGCCACGCGTCGACGATCGCCTCCAGCGGCGAAGGCTTGGTGGCCGCGTGGTTCGGCGGACCGCGCGAAGGAGACAACGAGGTGGGCATCTGGGTCGCCCGCCATGGCAAGGACGGCTGGTCCGATCCGGTGGAGGTGGCCAACGGCGTGCAGACCGACGGCAAACGACACCCCTGCTGGAACCCCGTGTTATTCCAAACCAAAGGCGGGCCGCTGGTGCTGTTCTACAAGGTCGGCCCCAGTCCGCGGGCGTGGTGGGGCATGGTCACCACCTCGGGCGACGCCGGCAAGACGTGGTCGGACGGCCGTCGGCTGCCGGACGGTTACGTGGGTCCGATCAAGAACAAACCGATCCAACTGCCCGACGGAAAACTGCTCTGCGGCTCCAGCACCGAACACGACGGCTGGCGGGTCCATTTCGAGCTCGCCTGGGACCACGGCCGCCAGCGGCAACGTATCGGACCGGTCAACGACGGCCGACAGTTCGACGCGATCCAGCCGACGATGCTGGTTCATTCCGGCGGCCGCATCCAGGCGCTGTGCCGCAGTCGGCAAGGCCGCATTACGCAGGTCTTCTCCGACGACAACGGCCGCACCTGGGGCGAAATGACGGCCACCGAACTGCCCAATCCCAACTCGGGCATCGACGGCGTAACGCTCCGCGACGGCCGCCACCTGCTGGTCTACAACCATACGACCCGCAGCGGGCCCGGCCCACGTGGTCGCGAGATGCTCAACGTGGCCGTCAGCCGCGACGGCGAACAGTGGAAAGCGGCGCTCGTGCTAGAGAACGAGTCGGGCGAGTTCTCCTATCCGGCCGTCATCCAGACGGCCGACGGACAGGTACACGTCACGTACACATGGAAGCGAACCCGCGTGAAACACGTCGTGATCGACCCGGCCAAACTCGTCCTCCGCGACATGCCCGACGGCAAGTGGCCGCAGTAGGATACTGCCTTGCAGAAACTCCCCACAGCCGACGTCGTGGTGCTGGCGATCTACGTGGCCGCGGTGGTCGGCTTCGGCTGCTGGTTCGTACGCCGCAGCCGCACGACCGAAGGCTTCATGGCCGCCCGCCGGTCGATGCCCGGCTGGGCCGTGGGGCTGTCGATCTTCGGCACGTACCTCAGCAGCAACACGTTCCTGGGTGTGCCGGGTAAGGGCTTCGGCACCAACTGGAATTCGTTCGTCTTCAGCCTGGCGCTGGTGCCGGCAGCATGGATCGCCGTGCGGTTCTTCGTGCCCACCTATCGCCGCTCGGGCGAAATCTCGGCCTACGCCCACCTGGAGAAACGCTTCGGCCCCTGGGCCCGAACCTACGCGGCGGTCTGCTATCTGCTGACGCAACTCGCCCGGATCGGAACGATCATGTACGGCGTTGCGTTGGCGCTCGACGCGTTGACCGGCTGGGGGATGGTCCCGATCATCGTCGCCACCGGGATCTTGGTCACGCTATACACGATGCTCGGCGGTATCGAGGCCGTGATCTGGACCGACGTGGTGCAGAGCATCGTGCTCTCGGTCGGCGCCGTGGCCGTTGCCGTGATGTTGCTTTGCGGCATGCCCGAGGGACCCGGACAGGTATTCTCGATCGCCGCGGAACACCACAAGTTCGACCTGGGTAGCTTCGGCGTAGCGTTGGGCCAGTCGACGTTCTGGGTCGTGCTGATCTATGGGCTGGTGATGAACCTGAATAACTTCGGCATCGATCAGAGTTTCATCCAGCGATATCACACGGCCCGAACCGACCGGGAGGCCGCGCGGAGCGTTTGGATGTGTGCCTGGCTCTACCTGCCCATCTCGGCGCTGTTTTTCTTCATCGGCACGTCGCTCTTTGCGTACTACGACGTACACCCGGAAAAGCTGACGGAAGTGCGTGCGTGCGCGGCCGCCGAAAAGCTTGCCGACGAAGCAATCCAACCGAACGCCCCCGGCTACGCAGCTAAACTGGCCGAGAAGGCGGCCGGCTTGGAACCGAACGACTACGGCGACAAGGTATTTCCCCACTTCATCGTCAACGAGCTACCCCGCGGCGTAGCAGGGCTACTGATCGCCGCCATCTTCGCCGCGGCCATGAGCAGCATCGACACAAGTCTGAACAGCTCGGCCACGATCCTCCTCTCCGACGTCTACCGCCGTTACCTCCGCCCATCGGCCGGCGAAACCGAATCGATGCGCGTACTCTACGCGGGCACTTTGGCCATGGGCATGGCCGGTACCGGATGTGCCGTAGCGATCATCGGCGCCGGAAGCGTGCTCGACGTATGGTGGAAGCTCTCCGGCATCTTCGCCGGCGGCATGTTAGGGCTATTTCTATTAGGCACGATCGCCCGCCGCGCCAACCGCCCCGCCGCCGCCGTGGCCATCGCGGTCGGCATCCTCGTAATCCTCTGGATGACCTTCTCCACCACCTGGCCCGCGCCGCTCCGCAGCCCATTTCACAAGTTCCTGATTCCCGTAATCGGCACGGCTACGATCTTGTTGTCCGGTTTGTTGATTGGGCGGTTGAGCGTTGGGCAAGATCGGGGCGAGGGGTGAGGGGCGAGGGGCGAGGGGTGAGGGGAAAGGCAGGCCCGCAGGCTTCTTTTTCCTATCCACTAACCACTAACCACCATCCACTATCCACTATCCACTACTCCCCCCCCACTTGACAACCGCCGCACCGGGGGGTACTATACGGGCTGCTGCTACACCAATCTGATTCTCCACCCCAGGGGGGATGCCATGAAGATGCGAACAGGTAGTCTGGCCATTTGTCGTCGAACCGTGCGGGGCGATTCTCATGGGCCGTTGGGGGCGGGATTGCGCCGGCTGCGGTTCGAGGCGCTTGAAGATCGGCGGCTGCTCGACGCGGCCGGGGGAGAGCAGGCGATCGAGCTGTTCAGCGTCTCGCCGGCCCTGTTTGTCGAGAACCAGGGACAATGGGCCGATGAGTCGGTGCGGTTCATGCACCAGGGCGATGGCGTCAACGTGGCGATGACCGACACTGGGCCCGTGTTTCAGTTGTTCAAGCGCGAAGAGGACGATTCGAGTGGGGCCTACGGTCCCTTTGATCTGCCGGCTGACTTGACAAGACCGGAAGAGGTCATCACGCAGGTGACGGAGTTCTCGGCGCACTTCGTCGGTGCCAATCTGGTCGAGCCGGTGGGGCTGGACAGGGCCGAGACGTACTTCAACTACTTCGTCGGAGACCAGGAGAACTGGCGATCCGAAGTGCCCGGCTACGGGGTGGTTGCGTACGAAGGGCTTTATGGGGGAATCGATCTGCACACTTGGGGCAAGCGGAGCCACTTGAAGTACGAATTCCATGTGGCTCCGGGCGCCGACTATCGCCAAATCAAAGTCAGCTACGACGGGATCGACGGACTGTGGCTGGACGACGCGGGAGCGATGCACGTCGAAACTCCGCTGGGTGAATTGGTTGACGAGGCGCCATACATCTATCAAGATACCGGCGGCGTCCAGGTCGAGGTGCCGGGCCGGTTCGAGTTGATCGACGCGAATACGTACACGTTCATTCTTGCCGGCACCTACGATCGAGAGCAAGAACTGATCATCGACCCAGCCTTGGACTGGTCGACGTATTTGGGAGGCAACTTTAGCGAGATGGATCCCCAGATCGTTATGGACAGCGCGGATAACATCTTGGTGAGTGGCGAGACCGGCTCGTCGAGCGGCTGGATATCAGGTGGATATGATACGAGCTACGGCGGCGGTACAGACGTCTTCGTGGTCAAGCTTAGCCCTGCAGGTGGACGTGTTTGGTCGACGTATTTGGGAGGCAACTTTAGCGAGATGGATCCCCAGATCGTTATGGACAGCGCGGATAACATCTTGGTGAGTGGCG
>JABMRB010000781.1 GCA_013202865.1 Candidatus Nealsoniibacteriota bacterium
ATCCAGTTCAGATATTTGGACTTTTCCGCGATGACTCCGAGCCGCTGTTGCGTGTCATTGGCGGGACCGCGCGGGCGGTCCTTGGATATGAGTTCGTGGTACGACCGGTTCCAGAACTTGCGTGCGGCATTATCCCAGACTGGCGTTGCGGTCAGATTGGGCGGTTTGGTCTTTCCGCCTTTGTGACACTTAACGCACTTGGCGTCGAAAATCGGCTGGATCATCTTCGGGAAGCTGAAACCCTTGTTCGATATGTCGTAGAACGGGTCGAGCGGTTTGACGCCCTTTTTCAGAGCCATGGTCACCGCGGTCTTGCTGGCGGCGGTCTGGTTCTTATCCTCGTGGCAACCTATGCAACCAAACACCTCGCCGGGCATCAGCGTTGACCAGGAACGCATGGTCTGGGCCACATGCCCGTTTGCGTCTATGGCCTGGAAGTAGACCGGCGTGCGCGCGGGAACTTCGAAGGCGGCAGATCCGTCTTCGTAAACCGGGGCCTCGCCGAGGACGATTTTTACATCCCACGCGGCCAGATCGCTGATGGTCGACGGTCCGTGCTTCCGCCCGATATCAGTGGCCATGAAATCCAGCGCCACGACCCTGACCTTTTTGATTGTTCCCCGTTTTACGCCCTTGAGGCCCGGACCGTGATAGATATCCTGAATGGTGAACACGCCTGTCTTCTTTCGCCAGTCGATCGGATAGTTCGGCTGGGGCGGTAACCGGCGCGGCGCCAGAGGAATCGGCTGGTTGCACGAGATCTTCGGATCGTCGGCCAGCAGGACTCGCTGACCGTCGATGTCCATGAAATAGATCCCGAACCTCTTGGCCCCTTGCGGGCGGAAGGTCACCAGGTAGTTCTTCTCGTCCAGCGGATAGGGATACTGCCACTGGTCGCCTCGCTGCCCATAGCTGTCGATCTTTATCACGCCTTTCAGCTTTTTAACTGGAGCAACGAGCATAACGCCGCTGGTCTCCTGGCGCCCTTTGGACGGGTCGATAATCGCAAGCTTTCCGCGCTGATGTGAGTGGTGCCCCGACAGCACCGCCAGCACCTTGCCCGTGCCGGGGATCCCGCGTGCGTGGAGAATCGTTGTCGGAAAATACGAATTGTTTCCGTAAAACTCGGTCTGCTGGGCGCCGTTTTGGTGCATGCGGAACAACGGCTGGGGATAGATCTGACCGCGGTCGTTGTATTCCCATCGCGTGTATGTAACCAGCCCGCTGGTCGGGTGGACCTGGGGATAGTTGGTATGCACCTGGTCGAATCCGATCCGGCGCATGTGTTTTCCATCTTTATTCATCAGGTACATGTTGCACACGCTCACGTGCCAGCAGTCCACGTTTTGAAAGCACCGCGTGGAACTGAACATGATGTTTCCGTCGGGCAGATAGATTCCCTCATAATCGGCGATGCCCAGGCCGGAAGTCAGTTGGCGCAGCTTCCGCGTCTCGGCGTCCATTTCGTACAAGTGATAGTCATCACCGCGCGCTGACTTTTTCCAGGAGAAGAGAATGCGCTTGCCGTCATACGACACGTCCGGGTCACGGAAGACGCCGTCTTCATCGTGAAGCAGCGTCGTCTCCTTGGCGGCATAATCATCGCCAACTTCCAGCAGACACAAGCTCGATCCGCCTTGAAAATTGAACTCTTTTACCGGACCGCTCGGATTGAGCGTATCTTCGTCGCTCACGGCATCCGTATAGGCGTAGTGGGAGCCGCCCATGTCGAAATGCTTGGTAAAGACAATACGCTGGATTCTGTCCCTATACAGGGCCAGCAGTCTTTGCCTCAGGACGGCATCCGACTCGGCGGCAAATGCCCCGGGTATGCCGACCCATAAGGCCAAGGAAACGATCGCAATTCTGTGCATGATTATGCTCGTTCTATAGATACTCAATCTGGAACATTCGTGCCCGGCCGGATCGCAAAGACCTTGTCGAGGTTCTCCGTCAAGCGGACAATCGTGTCGAAGTCGCAGGCGATGATGTCCTGAGCATGGGCCAGATTGTTGCGCAACGCTTCCAATCCCTTAATCGCCTGTTCGCCCCTGTTTCGCGACGCATATCCGATCTGCCCGCGCAACGTCTCGTCCTTCAACGTGATCAGCCCCTTGTCGGAAAACTGGAGACAATCCAACAGGTCGAGTTCCTGATTCCTTCGCTTTCGTTCGGCCAGCAGCGTCTCGGCCTTTTCCAGTCGCCCGGCCGAGAGCAGGGCTTTCCAGCCTTCGTCGGGAAACCGGCCTTCGATCGCACGGGCCAACCCCATCTCGATGATCGTAATCATGCCGAACAGCCACATTCGCACCGGCGGTTTCAGTAGGTCGCTTCGAGTGGCGATACCGCCGACGCGGCCCAGCGACGTAACGAACACCCGGGGAGCCGTGTTCAGCAGACCGACCAACGTCGGCAGGCACACCGACTCGGCGAGGACTTCACCCTCCTCGAAACGACGCATGGCATCTCCACACGCGCCGTCGTCGAGTTCTTCCTTGTTGACGTAGCCGGTTACCAGGCCTTGCTCACGAACGCCCACGACCTCATAGCCACGTTCGTCCATGAGCTGCCGAACGTCCGCGACACCCGTAGCAGCGTCAAACGAAACCAGCGGTTCGGCCACGTCGGCTACCGAGAAGTTCTCGGTAAAGATTCGCTTCAGATGATCCCGGGCCGTTGCGTTTTCGCTCATCGGCGTACCTCGCGTAACCGTTCATGGAAAATTGGTAATCCTGTCCCACACTATTACCCTGTGAGCGTATACTACCTGACAAACCTCGCCCATCACGTCGCCGTCGCCGGGGGCCCTGTTGTCGACAACTCGCCGGCCAGCAGGTTGCCGAGCGGGCGGGTTGTCTCGAAACGCATCAAGATGATTCGGATCGTCGCCGTGATGGGCACCGACAGCAACATGCCGATCGCGCCCCACAAGAGCCCCCAGACGGCCAACGCCAGGAGGATCGTGACCGGGTGCAACTGCAAGCCTTGCCCCATGATCTTAGGTTCGATCACGTTGCCGACGGTCACCTGAATGACGCCGGGGATCAGCAACACCCCCAGGATCGCCCAGACGTCCAGCGGATTGCCGAACTGACCCAGCGCCACCGGCAGCGGCAACAGCGTGGCAATCACCGACCCGATCGACGGAATGAAATTCAGCAGGAACGCCATCATCCCGAACAGCGCCGCCATCTTCAATCCGAACGACGCCAGCACGGCCCACACGAGGATGCCCGTCACGCCCGAGAGGACGAACTTCGTGGTGATATACGTGCGGATCTTCGCTTCGATTTCGGCGTAGATTCCCGTCCGCACGACGTGGGAATCGCGGCCGGCCAGCAGGAAGATGACGAAGATCACGATCAGAAACCCTTGGGAGAGCAGTGACTTGACCGTGCCGGCCGTCTGCGTGGCAATGTAGATCGCCTTCTGCTGCATCTCGGCAATCAGCCCTTCCAGTTCCGCCTCGACGGCCGTCTGGTCGAGGTCGATACCCCATGCCCGGAGCGTGGTC
The DNA here is from genome assembly GCA_013202865.1 of Candidatus Nealsoniibacteriota bacterium. Taxonomy (GTDB): domain Bacteria; phylum Planctomycetota; class Planctomycetia; order Pirellulales; family Thermoguttaceae; genus JABMRB01. The sequence continues at coordinate 3,515 of JABMRB010000781.1, forward strand.
AGGGAGTTTTCCAGCATGCTGTCGAACCCGCTGCTGAACTGCTGATCCGGATCGGCGGCCTCGGGTGTGCCGATCGACGGCACGGCCGCGTAGAGCAGCAGTCCCATCACGCCGAGGATTGCGAAGACCAGCAGCAGCGTGGTCGCCACGGCCGCCGCTCGCGGGAATTTCCAGCGGACGACCTGGAAGTCGAGGATCGGCGAGATCATCACGGTCACAAAGATCGCCAACACAAACGGCACGACCACGCCCTTTGCATAGACCAGGATCGCCGCCACCGCGGCCGAGGCCAGGATAACCAACGACCCGACCGCCAGCCACACCTGTTCGTCGCGCATGTTCGTTTTCATAGGCCCGCCGCCTTTTGTGAGGATTGCTGCCGAGAGAACCGACGGATGGATTGTAAGGGCCGCCTTCGGTACTGGCAAGGTGGCTGGAAGGCGATTGTTGACAACGGTCCGTAGCGGTGTTAGGCTCGGGGTTTTCACGCACCAATCAAGAGCCCCATCAGTTGCCATGCCTAGAGTAGTTAGTGCCTGTCTGTTGCCGATCGCTTGCTGTCTATTGGCCGGGTGTCCCGAGTCACCCCAGAAGCAGACTTCGGGTGGCGACGCCGTTCGGGAGTTTGCTCCTTTGGATGATCTGCCTGAAGTGTCGGCCGCTCGGGGCGATTGGCCCTGGTGGCGAGGGCCGACTCGCAATAACGCGGCGGCCATCGATCAGGATCCGCCGATTGCCTGGGGCGAGACGGACCATGTCGCGTGGCGGGTAAAAGTGCCCGGCCGGGGGCATGGAACACCGTGTCTCTGGGGCGACCGGATCTTTCTGGCAACCGGCCAGAAGCAGGAGCAGACCATCTCGATGCTCTGCTTCGACCGCGACTCGGGTGATAAGCTCTGGGAGACCACGCTCTACGACGGCGAACTGCCGAAGATTCACGACGATAATTCGCACGCATCGGCCACCGTCGCATGCGACGGCCAGCGGGTCTTCTTTCCCTATCAGACCGTCGACGCCGTGCGCATGGCCGCCTTGGACCTCGACGGGAACATCGTCTGGGACAAGCACGTCGCGCCGTACGAATCGGTGCAGGGCTACTCGGCCTCGCCGACGATCTTCAAGTCGGCCGTGATCGTGCCGACCGACGCCTCGCCCGACGTGCCCAGCAAGCTGACCGCGCTGCATCGCAAGACGGGCCAGGTCGTCTGGCAGGTCCCCCGGCCCGACAAGGGCGAAAGCTATGCCTCGGCGCTAGCGATCCATGTGGCCGGGCGCGACCAACTGCTGATCATCGGCGTCGGCCAAACGCGAAGCTACGACCCCAACGACGGAAAGCCGCTCTGGCACTGCCAGGGACCCGCCGACTACGACGCCGCGACCGTCGCGTTCGACGAACATGCGGTCTACGCCACCGGGGGCTATCCGCGCGTTGCCCTGCTCGGCATCCGCGCCGACGGCACGGGCGACGTGACCGAGACGCACCGCGTGTGGAAAAGCGACGCCAAGGCCGGCTACGTGCCGTCGCCGCTATTGCACGACGGTCTGCTCTATGCGGTCAGCGACCGCAAAGGGCTGATGCGGTGCTACGATGCGGCCTCGGGCGAGGTCGTTTGGGAACACACGCTCGAAGGAATGTTCTACTCGTCCCCGGTCTCGGTCGGCGAGCGGATCTACCTGTTCGACCGCGACAAGGGGAAGGGATACGTAATGAAAGCAGGTCGCCGGTTCGAACTGCTGGCGGAAAACACCTTGCCCGACGGAGCCTTCGCTACGCCGGTGATCAGCGGTGGCCGGATCTATCTCCGCACCCTGGGCGACTTCTATTGCCTTGGGGAAAAGCAGTGAACGCAACACAGGAAACCGAACCATGAGAAGAACGTCCCTTGTCTTTGTCGGCCTGCTGCTGATCGCGATTCTGTTCTTACCGCAGTGCGTTCGGGCGGCGACGGCCGGGCAGCCCAACGTGCTGCTGATCGTCTGCGACGACCTGAATACGCACGTTTCCACCTCCGGCTATCCGCACATCAGCACGCCCGCGTTCGATCGTCTGGCCGCTGCCAGCGTGACGTTCGGCCGCGCCTATTGCCAATATCCGGTGTGTGGACCGTCGCGGGCTTCGTTTCTGCACGGGCTCTATCCGCAATCGACCGGCGTGCTCGACAACAAAGCGGACATTCGGCAAACGCGGCCCGCAACCGTCTCGTTGCCGCAACGATTCAAAGAGTCCGGCTACTGGACCGGGTCGGTGGGCAAAGTGTTTCACAACCCGACCATCGATCCGGGCGACGTGGCGTGGAACGCGTGTCTGCGCTTCGAGAACGACGAAATGCCGCTCGTCACACCGATCCGCAAGGCGTTTGAAGCCGAGCACGGATCGATCGACCAGCCGCGGGCACGCCGGCTCTGGAGACAAAAATACCCGACGATCGCAACGCAAACCCGCGGCCAACAGCCCGGCTATGGGCCGTCGGGCCTGCGCGACGACCAGCACCGCGACGGAAAGAACGCCCGGCAAATCGCGTCGTGGCTTCGCGAGAAAGTCCATGGCGAGAAGCCGTTCTTCATGGCCTGCGGCATCCAGAAACCACACGTCCCCTTCCTCGCACCCGACGCCTATTTCGCCCAGTACCCGAAGGAGGGCCTGAAGTTTTTTCCGGCACCGGCCGATTTCTGGAAACAGGCTCCGAAGACGGCCATGGTGAAGCGCTACGAAGGGTTCGGGTTCGAGTTGGGCGTGGAAAACGATCCGTTGCGGCGCGAATACATGCAGGCCTATCATGCTTGCGTCTCCTTCATCGACGCCCAGATCGGCCTGGTCTTCGACGCCCTGGATCGCACGGGCCACTGGGAAGATACGATCATCATTCTCACGTCCGACCACGGTTACCAGCTTGGCGAGCACTGGATGTGGGGCAAGGTGACGCTGTTCGAGGTGTGCGATCGTGTGCCGCTGGTGATTCGAGCGCCCGGCCGGATGAAGGCGGGTTCGCGCAGCGCAGGGCTTGTCGAACTGGTCGATCTCTACCCGACGCTCGCCGAACTCTGCGAAGTGGTTCCGCCCGAAGATATGCAAGGTCGAAGCTTGGCTGCCATGCTCCGCGATCCGACGGCCCCGGGAAAGCAGCTTGCCTACACCGTTGTCAGTCGCGGCACAAAGCTCGGCAAAGCCATCCGCACCGACCGCTGGCGTTACGCCCGCTGGCCTGACGGCGAGGAGCTATACGATCTGGAAAACGACGTTGCCGAGCACCACAATCTTGCCACGTCCGAAGCACACGCCGCCACCGTCGCCGCCATGCGAGCCCACCTCACCCGGGCCGAGTCGCGTGCTGCGGCTGCCAAACGATAGGTTCCCTACTCAAGAAGACGACGCGTTTCGAGAAGGCATGGTCGGGACTGGGGGCTGGGGGTTCGGGACTGGGGAAACGGCATCATTCCGAGTCCCGAGCCCCCAGTCCCCTTGTTTCCAGAGCAATCACGGTTTCGGTAACACTCCACGTTGGCCGACTCTTCCATGAAGAAACAACTCCGCAAACTGCTCGAGCACCGAACCTTCGACGAACTGGGCGAACTGGCCCCGCGGAAGCGGCGTATCCTCGGTCTGCTTGTTTCCCTCACCTTCGATGCGGATCCGCTGGTGGCATGGCGGGCCGTCGAGGCCATGGGAGTGGCCGCCGACCGCATCGCCGACGACGACCCCGATTGTGTCCGGCAACACTTGCGGCGTCTCAACTGGCTGCTGAGCGAGGAATCCGGCGGCATCTGCTGGCGAGCCCCGGAGGCCATGGCGGAAATCGTCCGCCGAAGGCCTCGCCTGTTTGGCGACTACGTATCGGTCATTGTCACGCTGATCGAACAGATGGCCGACGAGGATCTGGTCCATTTCCGCCCCGGCATCCTCTGGGCCATCGGGCGGCTCGGATCGCTCGCTCGGGAGCCGGTCGACGGCGTGCTGAGCACGATCGATGCGTGCCTCGACCACGCCGACCCCCAAGTGCGAGGCATGGCCGTCTGGTGCCTCGGGCAATGCGGCCGTGGCGACGTTGTGGCGACGCGCGAGACCCTGCTTTCGGACCTCGGTGCCGTCGATCTCTACGAAAACGGGGAGCTTGCCCGCGTGACGGTGAGCGAGTTGGCCCGCCTCAAGTAGTGGCTCACTCCTTGCCGCCATAGAGCAGCCAGTACATGACCGGAATCACCAACAGGGTGAAGATAGTCGAGGCAAGGATGCCGAAGATGATCGCCCAGGCAAGGCCGGAGAATACGGGATCGAGCGTGATCACCCAGTTTCCCAGCAGCGTGGTGCCGGCGGTCAGAAGAATCGGTCGAGTGCGGACTGCCACGCTGCGGATAATGGCTTCGCGCAGTGGCAGACCTTCGGCCTGGCCGTGATGAATGAAATCGATCAGCACGACCGAGTTGCGAACCACGATGCCCGACAGGGCGATCATGCCGATCATCGCCGTGGCCGTCAAGAAGATCGGATCGGGGTACCCGCCGACGGTTTGGGCGGTGACGAGATTCAATAGCCAGAAACCGGGCATAATGCCGATCAGGGTCAACGGGATCGCCATCATAATCACCAGTGGCAATAGCCGGGAGCCCGTTTGGAACATCAACAGGACGAAGATCCCGATCTGCGCCGCGGCAAACGCCAGCCCCAGGTCGCGAAACACGTCGAGCGTGATCTTCCATTCGCCCTCGCCGGCCCAATCGACCGTGTACCCGACGGGCATCGACCAAGGATCGTTGCCGCCGGGGGCGAGCCACGTTCGCTCGTTGGCCGGGCGAATCGTCGCGGCGGGCTCTGAATCGGTGCCGTCGGGGTCTCGGTCGAGTTGCATGTCGATGATGGCATCGGCGGGCGGGCGTCCGGCCACTTCGCCGTACACGTAGACCACGCGGCGAAGGTTCTTGTGGTAGATCGTCTTGTCTTCGAGATGTTCGGCGAACTTACCCAAGGCACCGATCTGCACGAGTTGCCCTTGCTCGCCGCGGACGTAGAGTTCCTCCAGGTCGTCTTTTGCGGAACGGATAGATCGGTTCACGCGGAGTTGGACCCAGAGTGGATCGACCTCTCCCGGCTCATGCAACACGGTGGCAGGCATGCCGTCTAAGGCGAGTTGCATCGTCTCGGCGATATTCTGCGTGGAAACGCCGGATAGGGCCGCCTTCGCCTTGTCGGTTGTGAAAAGGAGCCGCTTCTGGTCGTCTTCGGCGCTAATGTCAACGTCGACGATTCTCGGTTCGCGCTGCATCCGCCGGCGGACCCGCGTTGCGGCGGCAATCAACTCCTCGTATTCCGCCTGGGGCGGGCCGTAGACCTCGGCCGTAACAGTGGCAAGAACGGGCGGGCCCGGCGGCACTTCGACCAGCTTGATATTGGCTCGGTTGTCTTCGGCAAGTTTTGTCAGGTCGTTACGAATCCGCAGAAGCATCGAATGCGATTGCTGGGCGCGACGCTCTTTCGGGGCCAGATTCACACGGATTTCGGCCACGTTGGCGCCCTTGCGGAGGAAGTAGTGCCGCACCATGCCGTTGAAGTCCATCGGCGAAGCCAGGCCCACGTAGAGTTGATAATCGCGGACCTCGGGCACACCCGCCAAGTATTGCCCCAGCCGGCGCGTTACCGCCTCGGTTTCTTCCAGCGTCGTCCCTTCGGGCATATCGACGACGATCTGGAATTCGTTCTTGTTGTCGTAGGGAAGCATCTTCAGCGGCACCACGCGGAACGCCGGCAACAGCATGGCACCGGTCAGCAACAGCGCGACGCCGCCGAGCGAAACCCAGACCAACCAACGCCGGTCGAGGATTGCCCCCAGCACGCCCCGGCTGATCCGGTAGACCGGCCGGGTCGTCAGATCGAACGCCGGTTCCTCACCTGGCTCGTCGTCGCGTCTTCGCAGTGCCACCATGGCGAGCCAGGGCGTGACGACGAACGCTACGATCGTCGAGATCGTCACCGTCAACGGCACGTTCACGGCCATCGGTGCCATGTACGGGCCCATCATTCCGGTGATGAACATCAGCGGCAGAAAGCTGGCGATGATCGCCAGAGTGGACATAATCAACGCCGGGCGGACCTCCTGAATCGCCGCGAGCACCGCATCACGCGGACGCTTGGTTCGCAGAGCGAAATATCGGGCGATGTTCTCCACGTCGGTAATCGGGTCGTCGACCAGCAGGCCCAACGAGAGGATCAGCGCGAACAGCGTTACCCGATTGATCGTGTACCCGGCCAGCAGATTGACAAACAGCGTCAGGCTGTAGCAGACGGGAATAGCCAGCGCGACGACCAACGCCGGCCGCCAGCCGATCACCAACCCGATCAGCCCGACCACAGTGATCACCGCGATCACGAGACCCTCGACCAGTTCGTTGACCTTCTCGTTGGCCGTTTCGCCATAGTCGCGCGTGATGCGGTAGAAGACGCCGTCGGGCAGATGGGTTGCGGCCAGTTCCTCCATGCGACGCTCGACGTCGGCCGCCACCGAAACGGCATTGCGGCCTTTCTGTTTGGCTACGGTGATATGCACCGCCGGATACAGTTGGCCGCGCTGCGCCGGTTCCTCTTCCAATGCCGGTTCGTCTTCGATCATCTTGGGATCGTTCGCCGCCTTCCCGAAGCCGATCCAACTGTAGCTGTCAACTTCGGCCGGCCCGTCCAGTACCGTGGCAACGTCTCGGAGATAGATCGGCCGGTTCGCAGAAAGCCCGATCACCAAATCTCCCAACGCTTGAGCGTCTGCAACGAACGTGCCCGACTCGACCACGAGTTCCTCGTTCTGTTGCTCGAACCGGCCGGCGCGTACGTGGACGTTACTCACCTGAAGCGACTGAGCCACTTGCAGGGCCGAGATCCGTCGTGCTGCCAGACGTGCGGGATCGAGTTCCACGCGAATCTGCCGCGGACGCCCGCCGATAACGTGGATCATGCTGGTGTCGGGAATCGATTGCAGCTCGTTCTGCAATTGTTCGGCCAGACGCCGAAGCTCGTGATCGCCGTAGAGTTTCGGCCGATCGGACCAGAGAGTCACGTTGACGATCGGTACGTCGTCGACCTCAACCGGCTTGATGACCCAGGCGGTTACCGCCGGGGGAACCTGATCCACGTTGGAGTGGACCTTGTTGTAGAGCTTCACGATCGAGTTCTCGCGGTCCTCACCCACGTAGAATCGTACGGTAACGATGCACTCTCCCGGACGCGACATGGAATAGACGTACTCGACGCCGTCGATCTGGTAGAGCAGCTTCTCCAGCCGGGTGGTGATTTTCCGCTCCACTTCCTCGGCCGACAGCCCCGGCGCGGAGACGAAAACGTCGGCCATCGGCACGACGATCTGAGGCTCTTCCTCGCGGGGCGTCGCCCACAAGGCGACCACTCCTAAGACCAGCGACACGGCCACCAGCAGCATGGCCACGTCACCGCGGAGGAAGACCTCGACCAGCCGGGTCATCAAGGGCGTTGTTTTCGCGTTATCCATCATCGTTCTGCTCCCGGATCCGTCCCGGGCTTCAGCAACACGCGATCGCCGGCTTCCAGCCCGCTGAGCACTTCGCGGTGGATTGCATCGCCATATCGGCCCGTCTTGATAAACCGCCTCTCCACGACGCCGTCCGAAGCAACAACGTCGACGAATTGCAGTTGGCCGATAGTCTCGATTGCGCCCGTGTGCAAACAGAGATGCCGCCTCGTTCCGACGGGAATGATCAACCGCCCGAACATCCCCTCAAACAGGTCTTCCGATCGCGGCAGCCTGACCTTGACGAGAAACGAACGGCTGACAGCTTCGGCCTGGGGAACGATTTCATCGATCACGGCCGCGACTTGCCGGTTGTCCAAGGCATCGATCTGCACCGGCAGTTCATCGCCCGACTTGAGGTTGACCGCCAAATTCTCCATCACGGGTACTTCGAGCCGCAACGACGTCGGATCGTAAAGAACCAGCAGGGGTTCTCCCGGTCGGGCCATGTCACCCGGCTCGGCCAACCGGTCGACAATCATGCCGTCCTTGGGTGCCTTGATCGTGGCGTATGAGAGCATCACGTTCGCTTCGCTGACGGTCTGCTGGGCTTGGGTGGACTGTGCCCGGGCTACCCGAAGCCTGGCGGTTCGCTGATCCATGGCGGCCTGGCTGGTTACATTCTTCTGGAACAACTCGGCGGCCCGCCTGTAGGCAACCTCGGCCTCCTCTCGCGTGGCTTGGACCGCCACCAGAGACGCCTGGGCCTTGCCAAGTTGGGCTTCCAGGGTGCGGCGGTCCAGTGTGATCAGCACGTCACCGGCCGCAACCGTTTGGCCGGCATGGACACCGATCGTATTTATCGATGCCAACACGCGGGATGAGATTTCGGTCCGGCTGGCCGCCCTGAGTGTGCCAACTGCCTCTGCTACGTAGTCCTTGAAGACTTCGCTAACTTCGTAGACCCCCTGCTGTTGATTCGGATCGACGCGGCGGACCACCGCCTCGCTGGGGCCCGGTTCGATCTTCTCCACCATCACACCTGCCAACCAGGCAATCACGAGAATCAAGAACGTCAGCCCCACAATCACCGGCAAGACTCTTTTCAGCAGGATACCGATGGCTGCCTTGAATTTCGTGGCCGTTTCAAGCCTCATGGCATATCTCCCGTTCGATTGCTCCTGTCCACCGAGGGGCGCGACCCCCGGGCGGCCGGGATCAACGCTCTCTCGGATTGTTGGCCTGCGTGACGCGGATGCAGATCCATCCCCGCCGAAATGTATACCAAGAAGAACGCCAACCTGTAAAGGCTGCTTGCAACGAAGCCCATATCGGCAAAACAGGTGTGTTCCGCTAGACTTTGGGCATGGCACCCGGCTCGACGGGTGAGTTAGAAGCGGAAGGAGACCACCACCCCGGGGGGGGTGCGATGGCAAGCTCTTTTCCAGCCTGCCCAGCGGTGTTAGAATACCTGTGTGGCGACCGAGCCGCTACGGAGCGATTCGGCAGATAGAACCGTGAAGAGCCTTTAGCAGAAAGCACCGCCATGCAAACCGATCTCCAGGTCGTTCTTGATGAGGCCATGCAACTGCCGGAGGCCGACCGCTTGACCCTGGTTTCGCGGTTAATGCAAAGCCTGCCGCCGAGCGACACGGGCGTCTCGCTGGATGACCCCGAGCTTGCCGCCGAGTTGGATCGGCGATTCGCCCAGAGTGATGAGGGCGTTGCCTGGTCGCAGTTGAAGGCGGAAGGCTGATGCCCGACGCGAGCGTGGTTTTTCATCGACTGGCTGCCCGGGAGTACCGCTCGGCTCGCGAGTGGTATGCAGACCGTGCCGCTGAAGCCGCCGAGAACTTCCGCATCGCGGTCGATCAGGCCGTCTCGCGTATCTCATCGCAAAGGGAGTCCCTTCCCAAGCTTGGCCCTGTGTATCGTTTTGTGCGAGTGCGGCGTTTTCCATACGTGCTGATCTTCCGCGAGCGGTCGCCGGAATCAGTCATGGTGATGGCTGTAGCGCACACGAGTCGCCGGCCGGGCTACTGGCGAGGTCGCCGGTGAGGTGGATAAAGGGTGTATCGCACGTTTCAACAAACGCCGTTTGGATTCGCAGACGCCGCTGTGATCTGAAGCAGACGCGGGCGGTGATCGGCGAAAGTGCAATTTGAGGAGTAGTGCCTGTGAGTTCAAGAGTGCTCGAAGGAATCGACTGGGTGGGATACGTGGACTGGACGGTCCGCGATTTCCACGGGTACAACACGCCGCGCGGCACCACCTACAATGCGTACCTGGTTCGCGACGAGAAGACGGCGCTGATCGACAC
>JABMRB010000782.1 GCA_013202865.1 Candidatus Nealsoniibacteriota bacterium
GGCGTAGACGCGGCGGAAGTCGGTGTGGAATCTCGGCGCGTTGGCGTTCAGGTCGGTCAGACTCGGATGCGGTCCGAGCAAACCGCCTCGCAGCCGCCCGCCGGCCAGGAAGACCGGGGCGGCCTCGCCATGGCCCGTGCCGCGGCGGCCGTTCTCCTTGACGGTCCGGCCGAACTCCGAGAAGGTCATCAACAACACACGATCGAGCAACTTGTCTCGCCGCAGATCGCCGACGAAGGCGGCCACCGATTCGGACAACTGGTGCAGCAGGGCGCAGTGGTTGCCGAGTTGGTTGGCGTGGTTGTCGAACCCGCCGATCCCGCCGCCGCCCAGTTCGGTGTAGAAGATCCGCACGCCCAGTTCCGCGCGAATGAGCTGCGCCACCGTGCGTAACGTGCCGGCCAGCGGCATCGCCGGGTACTCGATCTTACTGCCGGGGGCGGCCGCCACGGCCTCGATGCGCCGGGTATCGGCCCGGGTGGCGGCGGTCGTGCGCTCAAGCAACGGCAACAGCGGATTGCCCGTGTCAGCCCGCGGAAGCTCAGCGAGGTGTTTGCCGTCGACCGAAGTTCCGGGGCTCTGCCGAAGCGCCAAATCACGCAGCGTATGCACCGACGGCACCACGACCCGCTCGGCGTTGAGCCCGAACGGCAGTGCGATCGGGCCGACGAACATCGCCGGTGCGACCGGGTCGTCGGAGTTCCAGAGTTTGTCGGTGGCGCGGCCCAGCCAACCGGTCTGGCTGTCGGTTCGGCCCGGCTCGGCCGTGTGCCAGTCGCGCATGCCGCCGTCGTGGTCGCGGTTCTGATTCTCGTAGCCGACGCCCTGGACGATCGTCAGATGGCCTTCCTTGTACAGCCGCTCGAAGGCCTCCATGCGCGGATGGAATCCGAGCGAATCGTCGATCTTGTGCAGTTTGTCGGTCGGCAGCCGCAACGTCGTGCGGTTTCGGGCGTACTCGTCGTCGGTATAGGGAACCACGGTGTTCAGCCCGTCGTTGCCGCCGGAGAGTTGCACGACCACCAGGATCGTCTCGCCACGGTCACGTCGCGACTCGGCCGCACGGGCAAGCAATTGTGGACCGAACGAGACCAGCGTCGAAGTGCCCAACGTGGCCTTGAGGAATTCGCGTCGAGTCGTGGACACCGTGTGTCTCCTTGTAGGGTGCGTGAAACGCACCTCGATTTCCGGTATTGGTGCGTTGCACGCACCCTACGCCAAGTGAAATTCCGGAAGTGTGACCACCGCGTACGCCACGCGGCGCAGCCCGCCGGCAGTCTTCAACAGGCTGTCACGAACGGCCGGCTCGACGTCGCCTTGCAGTAGCAGGTCGAGCAGGAACCGGGCGGCGGCCTCGGGTGTCTCGTGTCCATGCTTCTGCGCGACCGCCTGCGGGTCGAGCTTGTCGCCGTACGGAGGCGCGCCCTGCAACAGAGCCAATGCCAGATTGTGACGCCGCGGCAGCGTGGCCCGGTTGATCCAATGCCGCCCCCCGGCCCAGCCATGCACCGTGGGTGGATGATAGAGGTTCTGCCCCAAGCCGGCCAGATCCTCGGCAAGCCGCACGGTCGGGACCATCCCTTCCATGGCCCGTACGATCCCGACGGCAAACTCCACGGGCGACTTAATCCGTCGCCGATAGGCCGTCGCCGAGAAAAACAAGTTCGACCGCAATAACGTCTCGACCAGTTTCAGCACGTCGTAATTCTTCGCGAACGTCTCAGCCAACGGGTCGATCAGCGCAACGTCAGGCTCGTCCGTCTCACAGATCAGCAGGCGATACAACCGGCGGACGACGCTCCGTGGCGTGGCGACGTGGTCGAGCACGATTCGCACGACGTCGTCGCCCGAGAAGTTGCCCACCCGGCCGAGCACGCGTTTCGTGCCGCTGTCGTGTTCGCGGGGGATTTCACGAAACTGGCCGCCAAAGACAAATCGCCCCGTGAACGCCCGGGCGGCCTCCCGGACGTCCGCGGCGGTAGCCTGGTCGGGACCCAAGGCGAAGACGTCCATCAACGATCGGGCGAAGTTCTCGTTGGGCAACGCCTTGCGGCTGGCACCGGCCTCGAGCGAAACCAGCACGGCCGGATCGCGCGAAACCGATTGCAGCATCGCGCCGAAATCGCCCAGCGCGTGGTGGCGCAGCAGCTTGACGTGGTCGCGCATCAGCCGGGCGTCCTTGACGGTCGATCCGGCGGCCGCGAAATAGCCGTGCCAGAAGAGCGTCATTTTCTCCAGCAGCGGCTGCGGCGTGCCAATCATCCGCCGCAGCCACCAGGGCCGCAAGGCAGCCACGTCACCGCCGGTGGAAGCGGCGTACGCATCGCAGTCGCGGTTGAACGTAGCCAGGTCGTCCGGCGGTTGCAGCAGCTTGTCGATGGTGCGTTGCGGGCCGTCGGCCAGGGCCGCTTGCAGTTGGCTCCAATCGCCTCCGAAGCCGGCCCGCCGGTAGAGGTGACCGGCCAGAGCAAGGTTCCATGGCCTGCGGTCGTCAGGTTCGTATCGCTTCCAGGCCAGGGCCGGATCGGCTGCGTTGGGCTTCTCGGTTTGGACCGTCATCGGCGTGTCCTCTTAGGACTCGTACAGGAATAACTTCCCGATTCAGTTCCTGGGTGTCGGCAGTGAGCTATGAGCTATGAGCAGTGAGCAGTGAGCTATGATTGATGGATAGCAGACGCTTCACCGGGAACGTCGCTCATAGCTCACCGCTCATAGCTCATAGCTCACTGCTCCTAAACCGCCGCCGGACACTGCTCACAAAACCCAATGTCGCCGGAGTTGAAAAGCCGAATGACGTGGATGCCAAACTTCATCATAGCCA
>JABMRB010000783.1 GCA_013202865.1 Candidatus Nealsoniibacteriota bacterium
CCTTGACCTTGCCCCATACCTTGACCTTGCCCCATACCTTGACCTTGCCCCATACCTTGTCCTTGCCCCATACCTTGACCTTGCCCCATACCTTGTCCCTGATGCATGCCTTGACCCTGGCCACGTCCGCCACCCATCCCTTGGCCCCGCTCGCCATGTTGACTCATCATCGGGCGTTCGGGAGCGGGCCCCAGAGCGTCGAGCCGGGCTTGATAGACTTCGAGCCGCTCGGTCAGCTTCTTGATCTTGAGCGAATCGGGCCGCTCGGCCGCCTCGGCTTTGGCCACGGCTTCGGCAATTCGGTCGATCCGTGCCTGCAAGTCGGCGGCGGCCTTCACGGGATAGGGTGTGGTTCGCGCCTTGGCGGCCGGTTTCTTCGCGCCAGGTGCCTCGAAAGGATTTGCATCGTCGGCAGCGGAGGCGGCTGTCGCAACGCTCCACAAGAGCATCAGAACCATCGTGGTGATTTGCTTCTTCATGTCCGGGATTCTCCTTGTTTACGGGGTGCCCTACGCTCATTTATGATAACATTGTGGCGACGGGGAGTCTAGCCCCCCTTTGGCGGCTACTGCAATGCCCCGATTCGCCGAGCAAGCTCCTCCGGCGTGACGTTGCGGACGAGAAACCGCTTTTGCGACGAGGTTTCGCCGGCAATCAGCTCCAGTTGCGATTTCCGTAGCGAGAGGCCCTTGGCCAACAGGACAATCAGTGCCTTGTTGGCTTTGCCCTTCTCCGGGGCCTGCGTCACGCAGACCTTCAACATGCCGTCCTGCTCGCCGCGGATTTCGTTGCGCCGGGCGCCCGGCCGAGCGCGAACCGGCAAGACAGTGCCTTCGGAGTGCGGCGCAAGATCGATCATCAAAGAGCCCCTTCAAACAACGCCGAACCGACTCGCACGATCGTCGCCCCTTCTTCGATCGCCACCTCATAGTCGCCGCTCATACCCATCGACAATTCGTCCAGCGAGATCGACTCCGGGCAAACGTCGTCGAGCCGATCGCGAAGCTTACGCAGTCGGGCGAAATCCTCGCGGGCCGACTCGCTGCCGCCGCCAAGCCGGGCCATGCACATCAGCCCGCGGATTTGCACGCTGCGAAGACCGGCGGCCCGGGCCAGAAACGGCTCGACCGCGTCGGGCGAAAAGCCGTGCTTCGCGGGCTCCTGCGAGACGTTCACTTCCAGCAGTATGGGAACGCTCAACGAGAGTTCTTCGGCGATCCGGTCGACGGCCTCGACCAGCCGGGGCGTGTCGACCGATTGGATCATTGCCACGGCCGGCAGCGTGCGGCGGACCTTGTTTCGCTGCAAGTGGCCGATCAAATGCCAGCGGACGGCAGCGTTCGGCTCGGCCTCGGCACGTTGCCAGAGTTGTTGCGGCCGGCTCTCGCCCAGGTCGGTGCAACCGGCCTCGACCACCGCACGAATCTCTGGCGGGGTGACGTACTTGGTTACCGCCACCAGCGTGACGTCTTCGCCCCCACGACCGCACCGCCGGGCCGCCCGATCGATCCGATCGCGGATGCCGGCAACGTTCTGGGCGATTTGGGCGGTGGGATCGAGCATGGTTCGATTCTACCGCGAACGGGGGTCGCCGGACAGTAGGTCAGGGCTTGCGTTTCAACTGGGCATATGTGGATACTCTGGAACATAAGTCGCCTGCTGAAATCTATTATGGGCTTGAATGCACTGATAGACGGGATCGTTGATGTTGCCAGTAAGAATGGAGTTACTCTGCTTGGAGTTGCCCCCCGGGCTGATGGGACGTTCCCCGAATCCCAGGTAGAAACACTGAACCGGCTTGGTGATTGGATGAAGATCAACAAGACCGCGCTGCATGGGACGGAGTGGCATACCACGTGTGAGGCGGGAAGCCTGAGGTTCACTCGGAAGGGGCGATACCTTTACGCGATCGACCTGGAGCAGCCGAGCGCTCCGGTAGTCATTCCCGCCGTGACGCCCGAACCCGACTCCACCATCCGGATGCTCGGCAGCGACAAGGACCTGACTTGGCACCGGGAGGGCGGCAACGTATTGCCGCTGCTTGCGGTTGGGGGCATCGGCGTCGTCGAACGAGTATCGCATCGAGACGCCGTCCAACGGCTGCTGTTTCACGCCGTGGTAGGTCTTGGGCCGGCCGCCTCCAGGATGGTCGGGGCAACGTCGGTGATGTGGTGATACTGGCTGCGGATCTCGCCCTTGGCGCGGATCGGCTTCCACGGCGATCCCGGCCAGCATGCCGGAAGCCGCGTCGGCCAGGAGTGACTGACACTCGTTCTGGTGGCTTTGCCGTCCTGTCCGGCAGAACACTCCGCTGCTCTAAACCAACTGAGCTACGCCGCCATCGCAACCGTGGACCACACGCGGTTGCGTGGCGAATTGTACAACATCCTTCCGCTGCCGGAAAGCGGTCGAATCCGAATTTGATGTCATGGGTTGCCCTGGTTGATTGCGAGTTGTACGTTGCCGTGATACCATGGACGTGCTCTCATACGTCAAAACCTCCCGGAAAATGCCTGCAAAGGAGTAATCGGCCTTGATGAGAATCCGACTATTCGCCCTTGTTGCCGCCGTCCTATGGCTCTGCGGCGACCCGCTTCATGGCGGGGAACCTAGCGGCAGTGATGCACACTGGGACCAGTTTCGGGGCCCCGGCGGAGATGGTCAGGCCGGTTCCGCGTCGTTACCGATCCAGTGGAGCGAAACCGACGGCGTTGCCTGGAAAACGCCCATCCACGGCAGGTCCTGGTCGTCGCCGGTGATCTGGGGGCGCCAGATCTGGATGACCTCCGCCACCAAGGACGGCAAGCAGTTGTTTGCCGTTTGTGTAGACGCCGATACGGGCAAAATCGTGCATGACGTCACCGTCTTCCGAATCGCCGAGCCGATGTACTGTATGGCCTACAACAGCTACGCCAGCCCGACGCCCGTGGTCGAGCGGGGCCGCGTGTGGGTCCATTTCGGAAGTGCCGGCACCGCCTGTCTCGACACGGCCGACGGCAAAATCTTATGGCAACGCCAGGATCTTCCTTGCGATCACCACCGCGGCCCGGGGTCGTCGCCGATCGCTTTTCGGAACCTGCTGATTCTGACCTTCGACGGGTTCGACCTTCAGTACGTCGTGGCCTTGGACAAGCAGACCGGCAAGACGGTTTGGAAGACGGACCGCAGCATCGATTACGGCAGCGACGACGGCGATATGAAGAAGGCCTACTGCACGCCGACGGTCATCGAGCACGACGGACGCCTGCAACTCGTCAGCCCGGGCGCGGTCGCTACGGTCGCCTACGATCCGTCGACCGGCAAAGAACTCTGGAAAGTCTATCACGGCGGGTACAACGCCGCCGCCCGGCCGATCTACGCGCACGCCCTGGTGTTCATCAGCACGGAAGGCGGGCTTCGCCTGCTGGCGGTACGCCCGGACGGCAGCGGCGACGTAACCGACACGCACATCGCTTGGACCTGCGCGAAGGCCACGCCGACGCGCCCGTCCCAGTTGATCGTGGGGCAGCACCTCTACATGGTCAACGATACCGGGATCGTAACGTGTCTGGACGCCAAGACGGGCAAGCCGGCCTGGATACATCGCATGGGGGGGCGCCACAGCGCGTCGCCGATCTACGCCGACGGCCGCATCTACTGCTGCGACGAAGAGGGGAAGTCGCGCGTGATCGAAGCCAACCCGAACGAGTTTCGGCTGCTGGCCGAGAACCCGTTGAACGACGGCTGCATGGCGTCGCCGGCGGTGATCGATAATGCGCTGATTATCCGCACGAAAACGCATCTCTACCGGATCGAGCGGTGAGTGAGGTCGTAGCGACCGCGATAGAAAGAAAAAAGGGCGACGCCCGTTCTCGTCGGGCGCCGCCCTGTTTTGTGACGCTGTTGCTTCGTCTTACGGATTCTTCGGCTTGTCGGACTCTTCCTTGTCTTTCTCGCCACCCAGGCGACCTCGTCCGCTGGAACTGCGGCTGGAGCCTGGGGATTTGGTCACCAGCTCACCGTCGGTGATACCCAGCAGTTTGCGCAAGTCCAGTTCGCACTGATGCACGTTGACGCCTCGCGGGCCCTTGACGCCGCGGCTGACGATCTTCCCGTCCGTGTCGATCAGGTAGGTACGGTTCGGGTGGGCGTCGTAGAGGCTGTTGATGCTCGGGTCGAGCGTGTCGACCAGCGTGGGAATCGGCAACTCCCAGAAGGTGCATGCCGTCTCGGCTAGCTTGCGGCGCGCGTCAAAAGTCTTAGGTTGAACAAAAACTGTGCCTTCAATGGCTTTCCAGCCGGCGTCTTTGGCCTTCTGGTCGTTGCCGGCGGGGTGGGCTTCGCGGATGTAGACGATCAGGATGACGGCCTTATCCTGGTAGGCTTCGTAAAGAGCCTTCATAGAACCAACTTGGTTCTTAAAGGGCGGTCATGTGTAGCTGCCGTACAACAGCAGGATCGGCTGCTTGCCGACCAACTGCGACAGCTTCACCTTGTCGTCAGCGCTCTTGGGTGCCGCGTCGCCAAGCCACTCGCGGAACTTGGGGTAGGCCTCGATCGGCTGAAGCTGGAAGTCGGGGGGATACTGGCCCACATCGAGCCCCGCCGGCTTGCCTTTCACGATGCTCGGCCCCTCGATCTTCTTCGCCGTGCCGCTGCCTCCGGGCCGGCCACGTCCCGGGCCGAACCCGCCGCCACCCTGCATCCGGGACTCGAACTCCTTCTTCGTGATCACGCCGTCCTTGTCCTCATCCATCCGGGTGAAGATCTCTTCCGGGCCTTGCCATTCCTCCCGGGTGACTTTGCCGTCGTCGTTCTTGTCGTGGCGCTCTAGCACGCGGTCGAAGGTGAACCCACCTCGCGGCGGGCCACCCGGCGGCTGAGCCCGGGCCGTCGCCGTCCACGCGACAACTGCGGTCAACCCGAGCAGAAACGGGATACACAAACGCATTCGCATCGTCTCGATTCTCCCTTGCAATGAATAATGAGTACCGTCCGCGTCAAGAAAAGACGCCCGCCATCTGGGCAACGGGCGAATATCGCACGAACAGAGCCTACTCTACCATGGAACCCCGCAAATGGTCAATGGTTTCGGCGGGATGGCAGTGTGTTGGGACGGTGTCGGGGCAAGCCCCGACCTACGGCTTGCGGACCGGCCGCTTGTGTGTCATATTACGTGTTTTGCCGTTGTGGTGGAGCCTCTAGAGGAGTGTTCGTGGCGTGGAAGTCTGGCCGGCAATTGACCTGCGCGGGGGGAACTGTGTGCGCCTGAAGCAGGGGGATTACGGTCGGGAGACCGTTTTCGGCCAGGATCCGGCCGCCATGGCACGGCATTGGCTCGACCTGGGGGCCGAAAGGTTCCACTTGGTCGATCTGGACGGGGCCCGCGACGGTCGGCCGGCGAACCTGCCGAGCGTTCGGGCGATCCTCCAGGCCGTCTCCTTGCCTTGCGAGCTGGGCGGTGGAATCCGCGACGAACAGACAATCCGCGAACTGCTCGATTTGGGTCTGGCTCGGCTGGTGATCGGGTCTCTGGCGGTCCGGAAGCCTAAGTGGTTCCGGAAGATGTGCCGGCAGTTTCCCGGCAAGCTGGTCCTGGGGATCGACGCCAAGGACGGAAAGGTCGCCACCGATGGATGGGAGGTGACCAGCGACACGGAGGCGGTCGAACTTGCCCGGCAGTTTTCCGGCGAGCCGATCGCGGCGATCAACTACACCGACATCGCCACCGACGGGATGCTCACCGGGCCGAACGTCGCGGCGATGGCTGAGATGTGCCGGGCGGTCGAGGTGCCGGTGGTGGCTTCCGGCGGCGTGACGACCGTCGAAGACGTGGCCCGGCTGGCCGACGCCGGGATGGCCGGCTGCATTATCGGCCGGGCACTGTACGAGGGGACATTGACGC
>JABMRB010000784.1 GCA_013202865.1 Candidatus Nealsoniibacteriota bacterium
GGAGTACATCACCACGATCTACACGGTCGGATGGGACGAACAGCCGGGCAGTCGCATCGCCAGTTTCGCCGCCATGGGCGTAGGGGGCACGTTCAACCAGAACGAGATGGGTAACAACAACGGCATGGCGATCAGCTTCCGGTTCCCCGCACCGGCCGCGTCGATCACCATCGACGTCGATCCCTACACCGACTCCATCTGGCACTACTACGGTTTTTCCAATAAAGAGGTCGTCCCGGTGCCCGAGCCCGGCACGATCGTCATGTTGGTCATCGGTGCGGTCGGTCTGGCGGTGTACGGCTGGCGGAGGAGGAGGAAGACGGCGTAGCAGAAGGCCAGAACCGCATGAATGCGGTCACTACAAACCGCACCAAGTGGGTGGGCCTCGCTCAATGAAATGGCGATTCCTGCCTTCTCTTTGCCGCAGCGCGACCGATCATCGAGAATCTTGCCCGGTTGGCCCGCTCGACCCAGCCTACAGTTCATTGGCACGGGCGATTTCGCCGATTCGCTTGCCTTGCTGATCTTGTAAGATCACGGCCATGCTGCTTGCCGCTGCGGGCAGGGCGATCGTGCGGTCGAGTACGATAGGCTCCAGCGGTGTTGCGGTTGGGGTGAGGGTTTCGGTTGCTAACAATTTGCCTTTGTCGTCGTCGAGTTCGAGGACCAGTCGGCCAAGATGGAAGACGCCGAAACGGCCGCGCAGACGCAAGCGGTCGCCGTCGCGATGGGCCGTCAGCGGTTGCGAGATCAGGCCGGCTTCGCTGCATCCGATCACGGGGAAATCGCCGCCGATTCGGCAGGCGGACCACTGGTAACGCCACGTGTAGCTCTCGCCCGGTTGCAACTGGGCCAGCGGACTGAGCACTTCGCTTTCAAATACGTAGGGGTTTTCGGCGGGGTTGTCGGCCATGTCGAGCCACTTGTTGTAGGCGTAGATCCGGCCCGGGCCGTTGTGCCAGAACTCGACGCTGGAGCCGTCCGGATACTCTCTCTTGGGCTCGAACTTGAAATGCTGGACGAAGACGTCGCCGCGGCGGCCGTCGACCGTCGCGACCCAGCCGGCGTGGCTGTCCAGCCCGATCTTGCCGACCTGGTAGTGGTAGCTCACTTTCATCAGGCCCGTCTTGGCGTCGGCCTCAAACGACGGGCTATCCTTCTCGCCGAAGATGACGTCGTAGCCCCGCTCGAAGTGGCTGCGCGGGTTGATCGGGCACCATGCCCGCATCAGCCGATTGTAGTCGTCGCTCTCCGGCAGCCCGGCGTCGAGTTGGGTGTGGGCCCAGATGCCCCAGCGGCGCGGTTTGTCACAGATGTTGGTCATGGTGGCCTCGATCGACACGCGCGAGCTGCGCGGATCGAGACGGATGCGGCGGCTGAAGCGGATGCCGCTGCGGGGATCGTCGCGGCTGGTCACGCGGACCGCCATGGCATCGCCGCCCGATTCGACGGCGTAGGGCTGGCCGTCGAGCACGGCGTCGGGCGGGCCGGGCCATTGGCGGTCGTTGTCCCAGCCCTGCGGCGCGGGCCAGAGCTTGTCGCCGCCGTAGTTCAACCACTCGCCCTGCGGATCGAGACCCGTCGCGGGCGACGTCTTGCCGAGCAGTGCCGGGTTGACCCAGAAGAATTCCTTCTCACCCAAGGCATACTGGATCACGCGGCCGCCGATCTCCGGCACGACGTGCAGCCGTACGAGCCCGTTCTTGAGCGTGTGGGCCTTCCAACCCATATAGCGCGCGGGCAAGTGCTTCTTGAACAGTTTGATCTCTTCCGGTCGATAGGGCTTTCCGTCGGCATGGAACAAGTCGTGTTGCCAGACCTTCGGTTCCGCCATGCCGGGCCGCCAACCCCAGGCGAGGTTCGTCTGTGTCTTGCCGTTGACCAGTCCCCAGTGCATGCAGCCGGTGTTGGCCTCATGGAACACGGGCAAGCAGGTTTCGACCAGCGAGCCGGCGCCCCGGTTGAGCCATTCGGTGTTGATCAGCGGCCGGCCCTGTTTGCTGAGTTCCTCGATGTGACGCTTGAGGCCCTCGGCCGGCCCGTAGTTGTGGAACGTGATCACGTCGCTGTGGGCGTAGATCACGTTGTTCAGCACCGCGTTGCCGTTCCATTGGGCAACGGTCAGCGGTTGCGACGGATCGACCTCGCGTGCCCAGCGAAACACGAGTTCCGTCAGCGGAACCGACGTATTGCCCAGGCCGCCGTTGGTCGGTTCGTTGTAGAGGTCCCAGATCCAGACGCGCCGATCGTCCTTGAAGGTGCCGATCACGTCCTGAACGTACTTCTGCAGCCGGGGCCAGGTCGCCTTGTCGCGGACCATATCGTGGCCCGGGCTGGGTGTCCAACCGTTGGCGTACCATCCCTTGAGGACCTCGGGCTGCCGGCCGTAGGTCGGGTTCTTGAGCTTCTCGTCGGAGCCGAACGCGCAATCGTCGAACAGCGTGAACATCACCTTGATGCCGCGCTTGTCGCAGATCGCTAGGAAGGAGTCCAGCCGCTTCTTGAACGCCTCCGGGTCGTGCTCCCAGACCACAAACGGCAGCACCACGCGGAGGCAGTTGAAGCCGACGTCCTCGGCCATGGCCAGTTCGCGATCGATGCCCTTGGGGTCGAAGTTGTAGGGCATCCACATCTCGGTGTAGCTGATCGCGTCGGCCGGGATGTAGTTGAAGCCACAGGGCCAGGGTTGATCGTTGTACCATTGGCGGATCCTTTGCTTCGACCAGCGGCGGCCTTTAGGCTGGCGGCGGAAGTCTTCTCGGTATTGCCGCAGCAACTCGAACTCTCGGGCGTCGTACGGTTTGCCGTCGCCATGGAACACGTCGTGCTGCCAGTGCTTGGGTATATGGTCGCCCTTCTTCGAGCCCCAGGGCATGTAGGTCTGCGTGCGGCCGGCGACCAGGCCCCAGTGGTAGGCGCCGATCTGGTCGTGGGCGAAGATCGGCAGGATCGTCTCGAACGTGTTGCCCGACTGGCGGTGCAGCCATTCGGTGCAGAGCACGGGCCGGTTGTAGCTGCGGCAGGTCCAACTCTTGCGGCGGATGCCCTCGGGTTTGTCGTACCCGTGGAACGAGACGACGTCGGACATCTCCATCAGGGCTTTCGACATGCGGCCGTCGAGGTTGGTCCATGCAGCAATGGTTAGCGGCTGGCTAGGTTTCGCTTCGCGAGCCCAACGGAAAGCAGCGACCGCCAGTGGCAGGCTCTTCTCACCCATCGCCGAGTTACCCGGCTCGTTGTAGAGGTCCCAGATCAGCACGCGGCGGTCGTTGCCGAATCGGCCGATCAGGTCCTTGATGTATCGTTCGAGGTCGGGCCACGTCGAGCGATCGGCCACACGCTTCAGCCCGGGGCTGGGCACCCAACCGCTGTTATGTACGCCCGGCACGGGCTCGTCCTGTTTGCCCAGGTAGGGCTCGCGGCCGGCGAAGGCACAATCGCAGAAGGGCAGGAACATGACGCGCATGCCGTGCTTCTCGGCGATCGCCAGGAACTGGTCCATCCGCCGCTTGAGGCCCTCGGGATCTTGCTTCCAGACGAGATACTGCACGAACACCCGCAGGTTGTTGTAGCCGGCCTTCTCGGCCCAGCCGAGTTCCTCGTCGATGGTCTTAGGGTCGAACGTCTCCTTCTGCCACATTTCGGTCATATTGACGGCCGTCCGCGGCAGGTAGTTGCATCCGACGATCGGCCCGGCATCAGCGTACCAAGCCCAGGCCTTTTCCTCGGACCAGCGTGCGTCGCGGAGCCTTTGCAATTCGGGGTCGATCGGCTTGACCGCGGCAGCGAGTTCCTGCTTCGGGTCGAGAACGAGGCCCAGGTCGATGTACTGCCCGCCTGTGGTTTGGCTGACGTGAACGGCGACGAGGTTCTTACCCGGCTTCAGCGCGGCCTTGAGCGGCTTGGTCACATCGTAGGCGGTCCACTTCATATTGAAGCCCCGGACCGAGAAGACCCGGGTGCCGCCGATGTAGACGTCGACGTCTTCATCGTGCCGAACGATCAGCCCGGCGGTGGTGAACTCCAGCGGGTCGGGCACGTCGATCACCTTGCGGATCCAGATATCCTGCGTCGTCCAGGCGGTGCCGACGGTTTCCGGCGGCGTGGCGGAATCGGTCACGCCGAAGCCGGCCTTACCCTGGGCCCACTTGCGGTCGTCGAAATCGGGCTTCAGCCAACCGTCGGCCGGTTTGTCGGTCGTGTACCGCCAAGTCGCGGCTTGCTCGGTGGCGATAGGGATCAACACCCGGGGCTCGGACGCGGCCAAAGAGTCAACGAGCAGGACTAGCAGTGCGGGCGCCCAGAGATAGCGCGTCGGGGAGATGTTCACGATAAAGCCTTTCTATTCTATTGAACCTTTCGAGCCGTGCCCAGTCCGGCGGGCAGAACGAGTCGGCCCTGATTGTCCAGGTGGTGCCCTTCGGAACTGCCGTCGGGCTTGTCGACGATCAGCCGGTCGCCTTCGATCCGCCAGGTGAAGCCGTTCCAGATGTCGGATCGATTTCCATCGATATAGAGATGCGCTGTGCCCCCAACAGGCGAGACGCCTGTGCCACTGGGCAAGAAACGCCGCTGCCACGTCTGGCCTTGATAGGTGTACTCCCAAACGCCGCCGCCTTCCAGCGCCGCACGGACGGCCTTCACGCGTGCCGCCTCTCGGGCCTCGCAGCGTTGCCGATAAGCCTTGGCGTCGTACGTCTTGGCGTCGGGCGCGATCGCTGCCTCGAAGACTAGCACCTCGAAGGGCTGCAAGTCGATACGAAGCGGCTCGATGGCCGCGGCGCGAAGCGTCTTGATGCGCTGAGCGGGACGCGGCGACTTCAGCGTGTAGTCGGTTAGATGTGCGTCGGGCAGCTCCAGGTCGTGAGCCAGTTCCAAGTCGAACGTGCCGGGCTTGTCGGACGGATTTCGCAGGACCACGATGCTGCCGCGAGGTTGCCAGGACGCCCAGCCGTAGACGTCGCCGCTGCCCGGGTCGCCGCCGATCCAGTGGGTGTCGATCAGCACGTCGGTGTTGGCTCGCGACCACTTGGCCGCGGCGGCCAGTTCGTCCCACATGGTCGGCGTCAACAGGTGCGGGCTGATGTAGAGTTCCTGCAGGTTGGTGCCGGAGCCGAAGAAGGTCCAGATTTCGTCGGCGACGGACTTTTCATCGCGGTCCATCTTCGCCGGGTTGGCCCGCTCCCCGATGCATGGGCCGTGCAGCATGAGCGAATTCAACGGGTACAAGGGCCCCCATTGGACGATGCATCGATAGCAGAACATGTCGCGGTAGGTGATCCACTGCTGTCGCCCGTTGCCCGGGCCGTGAAAACTCGTGTCGCCACCCTGTCGCCAGACGGAATCGGCGTAGAGCGTCCAGAAGGGGCTGGCCCAGGTGCCGGTGGTGGCACTGATGAAGACGTTCGGGTTCTCCTTGTACAGATCGCGACTCAAGTTCAGCACGGCATCGATATCGTCGGCCAGTTCGCCGACGGCGCCGGTGCCGCCCGCGCTTCCCATGCCGTCGTACTTGAAGAAGACGACGCCGTGTTGTCGCATCATATCCAAGCAGACGTCGCGGAACGTTGCCCCGTACTTTGGCCCGGCCATGGAGAACCCGTTGGCGTTGATCTCGTAGCCTTGCGACTTGCCGTAGGCGATCCGTTTCTGTTTCGGTCCGCCGTAGCCACCCCAGGGCAACATCCATACGCCTTGAGCGACGCCGTACTTGGCCCCGGCCTTGTTGAGCGTCTTGAAGCCGTTGGGGAAGTCCTTGTGAAACCCCCAGAGCGAGTTGAAGTCGTCCCAGCCGTCATCCCAGACGAAGGCGTCCATTTTCGCGCCGCGCTTCTTGACCAGTTCGCGGCCGAAGTGCTCGATCGTTTCGAGGCACTCGGCCTCGGTCATGTGGTTGTCCGGCCGGCCGATGTTCAGGTGGTACCAACTGTTGTAGTGCAGGAAGGGGCGATACGGATGGGCCCGGCGTCGCTCGAGATAGGCCAGGAACCCGCGTCGCAACTGGCCCGGCTCGACGACGCCGATCACCGACGTGTAACGCCACGTGCGGCTGGCCTTCAGTACGTTGCCGCGCGGCAAGGCGCAGCGGACGTGCGAGTCCTTATCCACCGTGTTCTTCGCCAGGGGATGCTCGACGGCCAGGAAGACGTCGCCGCAGACCACGACCGAGCCGTCGACCCGTCCGATTTGTTTCGCCCCGTCGATCGGTGCGTCGACGAAGACGAGTTCCTTGATCGTCGTATCTTTCGCGGCGGTCAGTTCCAGCGATTGAACGACGTAATTCGCCCCGTCGCGCAGCTCGGCCGACCAAACCATGTCGAGCCCGGCGGTTTTATCCCGAAAGGTGGCGCTAAGTCGATGGCCCGCGTGGCGGGTTTGCTCCGGCAGGCCAGCCGGGTCGGGCTTGATGGTCTCCAGTCGGGCCGGTCCTGTCGGGCGGAGGGCCGCCAGGTCGATCGTCCGCTGGTCGTCCAGCACGGCGCGGGGTAGAAGTCCTTTTGTTAGGCGAAGGGTCTGGTCGGTGTGGAGGTTTGTGACCGCGAGGGACTCCATGCGGCTTCCGTCCGTTTGCCAGACGCAACGGATCACGCCGTTGTTCAATTCCAGTCGGTCATCCGACGTTAGCCCGCGGGCGGCGGCCGTGTCGGTCAGGCACGCCAGTACGATCGGTACAAGGAAGCAGTGCATCTTGAGTCTCCTAAAGCGGGAAGGCGAGCCGCGGGGCTTGCCCCCGCGCAACCTATAGTGCGAATCCGCAAGCGGTTCTTGAACGTGAATATCATTTCGGGTACGCCATGACCTCGACGAGGTGGCGGCCCGTGTTGGCTGAGTTGTGCGTCTGGGTGACGCGGATGTATCGCACCGCGCGGGGCTCGAAGCGACACGTGTGGCCGGCGGCCGTGGAGGGCTCCTTGTTATCTCGTCGATCTGCCACCATGCCCCATCTCTTTCCGTCGAGCGACGTTTCCACGGTGAAGCCGTAGTAGCGCCGATCGCCGTAGTAACCGACCACGACGACGCGGCCGACGGGTGTGGGTTGCTCCAGGTCGACCTGCCACGACGGATCGGGGTCGTTCTGCTTGTCTGTATCCGTGGCCCAGTAGGCGTCGGTGTTTCCCCGGTAGCCGTCGTTGGCCAACTTGGGGAGACAGCCGGGCAGGTGAGTTGAGCAGCTAGCCGGTTTTCCGGTAGTTAGGCTCGGCACGTCCGGCGCGATCCAGACCGGCGGCGGGTTGGACTGATTGTACAGCGATACGACGGTTGGGAAGTCCCAACGTTTCTTCTGGTCCGCTCGCATGACGACTTCGATCCCCTCGAGCTTGCCGACGAGCGGACGCGATCGAGGCCGGTGCAGGACGATCTTCTTCGGTGTTTGCCGTTGGGGCCGATCGAGTTCCACCTCCACGCCCTCGCTCGTGCCGCGTACCGTCATGGCCATCTCGCCGAAATGCGTGGGCAGCCGTTTGATGTGGATCTGCTGGCCGTCGGCCAGCCACCAGTCGGGCACGGCCGAGAGCAGGTGCAATTCGTCGCCCGCCTCATGGACCAGCATGTGCCGCAACATGATCGCGTAGTTGCACGCCCCGGTCACGTGCGGAATCGTGTGGCTCCAGGCCATGCGCCGCTTGTAGTAGATGCCTTCGGGAAACGCGTGGGCGGCCGTCGAGTGCAGCAGGTACCAGTAGAAGTCGACAACGACCTGCTCGTGGTCGCCGCGGATCAGGTCGACCATGGTCGTGTAGGCGCCCATGTACGGGTGGATGGC
The DNA here is from genome assembly GCA_013202865.1 of Candidatus Nealsoniibacteriota bacterium. Taxonomy (GTDB): domain Bacteria; phylum Planctomycetota; class Planctomycetia; order Pirellulales; family Thermoguttaceae; genus JABMRB01. The sequence continues at coordinate 7,766 of JABMRB010000784.1, forward strand.
TTCGACCGAGCCGGTCCCCTTCCATTGCATGGTGCCTTCGATGAACCCGCCGGCAAAATCTTCGCGGACGTGACGGCTCAGCGCGGCGACGCGAGGGTCGTCGCGCGCGAACAACTCGGTCGGCCACAACGTCTCCGTATTACCCCAGTGCGTGCCGGCCGTTTCCCAACTCGGCGGGAAGTGTTTCAGCCCCGTCTTCTTCCACGCCGCGTCGATGTCCCTGCGATACGCCGCCGCCTCGGCCGCCAGTTCTTCGGCGTCGGCCGTCTTGCCGAGAATCGTCGCGGCGTCGGCCGTGCAGAGCATTCCGCGGAGGTTCCAGACGTCGTAGCCGACGATGTGATGCTTTCCCTGCCAGAGACATTCGCCGTCGGCGGGCGCGGCGTGCAGCACGCCGGTGAAAGGCGGGGCGGTCGCGCGGCGTGCTTTCATCGTCCATCGCACGGCACGAAGCATCCGGGGGTAGACCCGCTGGAGAAACTCCCGATCTCCTGTGATCTTGGCGTACTGCCAGAGCGTCCAAACCGACTGGCCGTTGGCATCGAGTTGTTTTCCTTGATTTCCGCCACCGCGAAAACGCCCTTCCTCGTCTTGCCACTCGAGATAGTGTTCGACGGCCTTCGCAGCCGACTCGGCCAACCCGGCTTCCTCCAGTTCCATCACCTGGTACGCACCGTCGCGCGGGTAGAATCTGTCGTAGAAATCTTCGCCGCCGTGGACCTCGCCATGGTCGTTAGCGATCAACTGGCAGACGTGCGCGGCCAGCAGCGCTTCGCTGGCCTTGCGGCATGGCACTTCGATCTCGGCCGCGCGATCCATCACGCCCCGCCAGTACTCTCTGGTGCGGTGCAGCCACAGTTGCGGGTCTTCTTGATCGTACTTCTTAGGGTCGTCGACGGCGAAGAAGGGGTACCGCGCGACATTCCCGGCCGTGCCACCGGGCGGGAGGTGCCAGGACCATGCGTGCCGGCGAGAGTGGACCTTGCCGGTCTGCACGGCACGCTGCTGTTCCGGGGTCCCCGGTGCCTTCGCGGCGGCGTTAGGTCCGAGCTCGACGCTCGCTTCGACGGGCTTGTCGGACGTGTTGGTTGCGTTGACCCGGATCCAGGTCAGGAAGTTCTCGCCCTCGGTCGGCCAGTCGAACGCCTTGCGCCAGTCCTTCACGTCGGGCAAGGGCGTCGCCCAGTACGCCACTTCGTAGTGTACGGGTCCGTCCTCGGCGGTGACCAGGATGATCGGCATCCAACCGTCCATCGCCAGCTTGGGGTTCTTGCGGCTCAAGAGAACTCGATCGGCACCGACGCGAATCTCGACCGGCGTCTTGTTCGCCAGGACCAGTTCGTTCTTCGGAGTAATCCGGGCACCGAAAGTGTAGTCCTTCAGCCCGACGACGTTCCAGTTGTTAGTAAAGTAGTCGAAGGATAGTGCATCCGGGGCCGGCTCCGCGGCAAGTACGGTTGTCGCGGCGAGTAGGCAGGTTCCTAGCATCATAAGTCTTGTAAGTCGCATGGGGACTCCTTCGCAAGTAAATCGAGCCGCTTGCGGCTTAGCAGTTTCTCGCAGGACATTGCTAAGCCGCAAGCGGCAACACGTTTGTCTATTGCTGAAACGCCATCACTTCCACCAGATGGCGGCCCGTGTTGGCGGAGTTGTGCGTCTGGTTGACGCGGATGTATCGTACCGAATGCGGCGCGAAGCGACACGTGTGGCCGGCGGCCGTGGATAGTTCCTTGTTCTCGCGGTGATCGGCCACCGTCTCCCACCGCTTTCCGTCGAGAGACGTTTCCACCGTGAAGCCGTAGTAACGTTCATCGCCGTAGTAGCCGACCACGACGACGCGGCCGACGGTGGTGGGTTGCTCCAGGTCGACCTGCCACCAGGCCGGCTGTCCGCCGTCGGCGTCCATGGCCCAATAGCGGTCGGTGTTCTTTGTGCGGCCGTCATTGGCGGCGTGGGCCGGATAAGGTGGTAACGCGCTGGAGCAAGTTGCCGGCTTGCCCGTGGTCAGGCTCGGGGCATCCGGCTCCGCTGGCTTGAACGCCTCGCCATACTTGGCCCAGAGTTTCTTCGCCACGGCCACGCTGTCGCCGCGCGGCTCGGCCGTGTAGGTCTCCGTTCCGTCGGCCCAGTCGTGCTCCCATTGCTTTAGCTTCTGGTGGAATGCGGTGCCATCGAATGCCCGCTTTTCTTTCAATGCGGCGCCGACTTCACGCAGGAACCACTCCCAACGGTGCAAATAGAACCCACTTAGCATACCGGACCATTCCTTTCGGGCATAATCGCGAATTGCGATGCCCGTGCCCCAGAGCGTCAGGACGCGACGGGCATTCCACTGCATCTTTGCCCGTTCGGCGTCGTTGGCACCCCAACGCTTGGCGTCGGCCAGCCAGCGGCCCAGCAGAAACTCTTCACGCGTGGCCAGCAATTCGTCCAAGTCCCGGATCAACTGCAGGAAATCAGCGGAAGCTTCCCGAAATGCTCCGGCGTCGCCCGCACGGTGGGCTTCAACGATTTCAAGCTGCAAGGTGGCTGCATGATTCGACAGCACCTGCCGGGCCACGTTGACGAGATCGAAACGGTACGTATCCGTCTCGCCCAGCGCATCGGCGGCTTCGAGCAGGCGCCGCCAGGCCTGGGCGAACTCAACGTCGACGTAAGTCGCGCCACCGGCCGGTCGGAGTGACGGAACGCGCATGAATACGCCTTGTCTCCCGCCGACCGAGCAGTAGACCGTGCGGTGGAGGATCCGCCAGGCCGCCTCCGCGTCGGCGTTCTGCCGGCCGTAACGATGGTGCGCATAATCCTTGACCCATTGATTCAAATCGATCTTCTCATCGTTCCAGGCCATCTCGAACATCAGGTCGTAAACCACCGGGTTGTAGTCCAGACCTTCGTTGACGAATCCCAGCCCAGTGAGCTTTCCTCGTTGCGGGTGCTGCCGCGCGGCCATTAGTCCGGTGTTGTTACCTTCGAGCCGCCCGCGCAGCGAAACGGTGTTGCCGAAGTTCTGCACGTTGCACCACAGCCACGGCTTGCCGCAGAACGCGTCGGTGCGGCTCCACATGGGCGTCGATTCGCAGAACAGGTCCAGCACGAGCATCCGATCGTCGGGGATCGCGTCGAGAAAGGCCTTGAAGCGAGGTTGCGTCCAAAAGGAACGCTGGTTCATAAAGGTCCAACCCTGCAAGACCCAGACGGCCTGCGGATCGCTTTTCGCCATGCCGGCGTAGATCGCCCGGCTGAGGTTTGCCAGATAGTCGAGATCGCCGCTGGGCGGGGTCATCTCGATGAACGTGTCGGCCGCGTAAAGATGGCCAGACTCGATATCACTGGTCCCGAACCGTCGCGCCTGCTCCTCCATAAAGAGCTTCGCGATCTTTGGAAAGAGCGGATCGAGCGGGTCGAGCAGATGGGTGCTCCACTCGATCCAGTGGACTTTGTGCAACTTAGCGTCGGGGAATTTCTCAGCGACCGCCGCCGGCACGTGCCCGGTGAAGCCTTGCAGGACGGGCGTCATTCCCAGCGCTCGCTGCCGGGCGAGAATCTTCTTCTCGAGTTGTTCGTGTCGGTCGATCCAATCGGCAGGCAACGGTCCACCCCAACCGTCCAGGCAACCCATCCATCCGAAAGATAAAAAAGGCGGCCCGGCGAGGAACGCCTCCATTTGCTCGTCGCTGAATTCCAACTTCTCGCCCACCGCCTGCCACACCGCCTCCTGACCGGTCACCGCCAGCGGGGCGTTGATGCCGTTGAGCGCCATCCAGTCGATCAGGCGTTCCCACTGCGACCAGTCCCACCATGGCAGCGAGTAGCCGAAGCAGCAGTAGTTCAGGAAGTAGCGATGTTTTGCCCAAGTGACCTTGCGCAGCTTCGGCTTCACCTCCGGCAGCGGCGTGGGCAGATCGAGCTGATTGCCCGACAAAGAGACGTGGCAACGGCAGTAATACTTGAGATACCAATTCAATCCCATCGCCATCGAGACGCCGTTGTTGCCGCGGATGACGACGTTGCCGTCTTGCGTCTGGATCTCGAAGACGTCGCTTCCCTGTTCCGCCGGGATCACCTCGAAGGCGAATCGATCGGCATGGTTCGGCAGCAGACGCCCGACCAGTTCCCGTGCCGATTGGGTTGCACGGGCATCGGGATCCCTCGTCGGCGTAGCGGCGTATTCCCGTGCTGCGAGCGGGCCGGTGCAGACGCTCAGCAGGATCGCGCCGATCAATGTGAGGCTTCGATTCATGGTTTTCCTCCCGGGTTCGTTTGTTGCTTCCGGGGCCCATAGGCCCGGACCTCGACGATGTGTACGCCCTTGTTGAGGCTATGGTACAGCATCTTGACACGGATGTAACGCGCCTCGATCGGGTCGAACCCGAATCGGTCGCCCTGGGGCGTTGCGGGCGTGGTGTTCTTGCTCTTGTCACCGACCTGCTTCCATGTCTTGCCGTCGGTGGAGACCTCGACGGTGTACCGGTAGTAGCGGTCCGTACCCCAGTAGGGCCAGACGTGAATACTGCCGAGCGTGCGCACCGCTTGCAGGTCGACGGTCAGTGAGGCCGGATAGGGGTCCGTCTGCCAGCTCGATTGCAGGTCGGTGGCGTTGCCGTCTACCGCTAGCTCGGGTGGATGCGCGGGGATCGACGCTGAGGCGGTGACCGGTTTGCCGACGGCGATACCGACGTCTTTCGGGTCCATGTCTCCGTATCGCTTGACGAATTCCGCACGCCGCCCGGCCGCGTCGAGAAGTCGCGGTGGTTCGACCGTGTACGGTTTCCCGCCGCCTCGCGTGTACTCGACGAATCGCCTGCCGTATTCCTTCAGAAACGCTCGACGCACCAGATCGAAGCTCAACGGCTCGGCCGGATGGTCCTGTTCGGCCGCCAACAGAAACGGCTTGCCGGCCCGGGCCGGATCGTAGTTGCCGTCGCGGACGACCGTAGGAAACTCACGACGGTAGCTTCTCAAGATGTCCTGATAGCTATTGTCATGGGCACCGGGTCCTCCCCGGCCGGGGGCACTGGGCCTCTGGTGCCACTCGACCGACACCCGGGTCACGTCCGGTGTGAAGAAGAGTAGCCCTTCCTGCTGGAAAGCTCGGGTGGCATCGGACGTAAACGCGTCGAGTTGGACCGAGTACGGCACGCGGAAAACGAGATACCGGGGCGATCGATGGAAATCCGCCTCGACGGTCAACTCGGCGCCGCCGGCGGTGAACGCCAGCGTGCTGGAGACCCGGCCCATTTCCGTCGGTGCGTTGCGAATCACCACCCTTTTACCGGGTTCCATCCAAGACGGCGAGATCAACGAGTAGAGGTAGAGGTCCCGGCTCTTCTCGTCGACGCCGAACTGTCCTCCGTATTCGCAGACCATCATATTGCGGATGAACAGGGCCATCTTGGCGGCGGCCCAGGCGTGCGGCGGCGGACAGCTCGCGGCCGGCGTGCGGTTCGACCATGGGACGACCAGGTTCTCGAATCCCTCGTGGGTCGACCCGTTGTGCAGCAAGACGTGATACAGGTCCAACAGGGCGTGTCGCTGATCGCCGATCGCCCGATACTGGTTGGCCTGGTTCAACGTGACGTACTGATGGACGTGCATGCCGTTGCGGTACGTCATGCAACCTTCGCGGTACTTTCTCGCCCGGATCGTTGCCAGCGTTGCGATCAAACGCGGATCATCGAACTCCAGCAGTTCAGTGGGGTAGACCAGCAGATTGTTTTCCCAGTCCTGATTGGGATACTCGTTGACCCGTCCGCGACGTCCCTGCACCCAGCCGGCCTTCCAGTCGTAGAGCCCGGAGCGGATGGTGCCCTCCTTGCGATAGGAGTGGTCGATCGCCTTGATGATCGCATCGCGGTACGTGACCTCGGCTTCGGCCCACGCCCGGACGTCTTCCATTTCGCCGAGCAGCCGGGCCGCGCGAATGGACGTGCGAAGCGCCAGCAGCGCGAAAAGGTTGTGGCAGGTGTGATAGCCGGTCACCATCGGCGCGTCGTAGGGGATCGAGGAGCGAATCAGGCCGTACCGGTTGTTGGTCTTGTGGTCGTTGACAATGAACCGGGCGCCCTTGCGGATCGCGGGATAGACCTTGCGGCCGTACGTCAGGTCGCGGGTCATTATCAGGTGATACGCCAGGGCGAACAGTCCCTGTCCGTGCGAGGTGACGATCTCGTCGTTGCCGCGGTTGTGAACGTCGATAAACATGCCCGACGGGTGCTGCTTACGGATCAGCCAATCGACGTTCGGCTCGCTCAACGCGTAAAGGCCGGCCGTATCGTAGGCCAGCAGCATGTCCATGTAATCGTTCAGAAACAGCGCATCGTAGGGCAGGCCGCTGCCCTGGCGCCGCTGGCCGTTTTGCGTCCGGGTCGCCAGGATCAAATGCACGAGCGACGCCCGATAGGAATCGTTGACGCGCTTTTCCGGAATCTCGAAATCGACGCCGCCGAGCAGGTCCTTCCAGTAGCGGACAGTTTCGTCGAGGTTGCGTTGATAATCGGCGGCGGCCACCGCGGCGACGTGCTCCGGCTTCTGAAGCGGCACGCGTGGCATCTTCAGCACGACGGCGAACTTCTCACCCGGCTTGAGCGTGCGGCGGTAGACGGCCAGTCCGGTGGCGGCGCGATCGGTAACGTGATGATCGATCGCGCGATACGTGCCCCGGCAAGGCACGTCCGGCACGGCGTAGGTCTCCGCTCCCGGCGAGAACGTGTAGATCAGTTTTCCGTTGCGGGTAACGTGGTCGTTGCCGATAGTGAATCGCGTGGTCGGCGTGATCGGCTCGTGAGGCCCACCCAGGCGGAAATGCCCGGCGGAACCTCGTATTGCCGCCGCCACGACGCCTTCGACCGGCGACTCACCCGGATTCGTCATCGTCAGTCTGGCGAATTGAATCAGGTTCGCCCGGCCCAACTCGGGCAACTCCGCGCTGAAAATCTCCAGATGATAGTCGACCTCCCCGTCGGTCCACCCGTAGCCGACCACCGGGATCCAACCGTCGAGAAAGGTCTTGTTGCGGGCCATCACCGGCTTGAGCATCTCGCCGTAGAAGAACGCGAGTTCCGCATGGCGTGTGTAGACGGCGCCGTCGTAGGTGATCTGCACGGGCTCCGGGACAAACGGCATGCCGATCACGGTCGTCGACTCCGCCGCGTAGCACCACTCGTCCGCCGGCCGGTCGATGACCGGATCGAACATCGGCCCCTCGGCACGGAGTGTGCCCGTAATCGGCAGACACATTATCGCAGCCGGCAGCCAGCGGACGACGGCCCGGCAGAAACAGACTCGGTGTGCTTCCATGGGCTGCATCTCCTCTGCTATCTTCGCGTGAAATGTGCTGTTTCTCATCCGCTACTTGTCACTCTACCACGAACCAAGTGAAGCCTTCCGGGCCGATCTCGACCGGAATCTCGACCGAATCGTCCCGGGCCAGTTCGTGCGATTGCGGTGTGCCTTCCTGCTCGCGGATCTTGGCCGTGTCGGTAAGGCCGGTGTAATAAAGGTTGACCTTCAACGTTCGCCGGGCTGCTTCCTTCAGCGGGTTGAAGACGACGAGCATGCCCTTGTGTTCTAGTTTCGGGTTGACGTGCAGCATCCAGTCCAGCTCGCGGCCGTCGGCGCGGCGGCCGTGGATTACGTCGCTCTCGAGGATGTCGCGATACTTCTTGAACCAGTCGACCTGCTGCTTGACCATCGCCTTGGTGCGATCGGTGTCATAGAGCCGCGGGCCCCGGTAGCATGCCTGCACGCCCATGGCGAGATTGCTGGTGAGCATCCGCCGGTAGTGATCGAGGTGCTCGTCGAGCGGCTCGATCGTGGCCGCGGCGCCGCCGCCGTGGTATTGCGTCAGCGGCACGAACATCCAGCCCATGCTCGGTGTCTTTTGCCAGGTGCCGTCGTAGATGTTCTGGCGGGTGTGGATTACCTGCTGGGCGCGTGGCAGCGACCAGTTCACCTCGCGGTAGCCCATGCCGCACTTGTTCGATCCGGCGAGATAATAGAAGTCGGGCACGTTGAGGTAGACGCCGTTGGCACGGCACCACTTGTAGAAATCGCTGATGATCCGCCACTGGGCCCACTGCGAATCGTCGAGCCCCCTTTGCAGCGGCGGGCGGGCGGTCGTGTCGCGGTCGCCCGGGTAGGAGCCGTCGTGCTCCAAGAGCGAGAACCCGGTCTTGCCGAAGAATTCGTAGAGCTTGCGGAAATAGTCCTGGCCCCACTTGGACGTCAGCGCCGGGCAGTTGCCGAACGTCGGCGAGGTGCCGGGCGGCGAAACCACATCGTTGCCGCCGCCCACGCGTCGCGACGCCAGCAGCGAGTAGCCGCCGATTTCGATCTGTTTCTCTCGGGCGTAATCGGCCAGATCTTTGCACAGCTTGATATACTCGGGGCTGTCGTTCTCGACGTTGAACCCGCTGCCGAAGGAGAGGATCAGCATCTCGAACCCGACCTCGGCGCACTGATCGACGGCGCCGCGCACGGCCGCAGGATTGGCCGTGCGCATGTGCATCATCAGCGGGTTCTCGGTTACCCAGGGGGCAATCGTGCGGTACATCCGCCGCAGGGCCAGGCCGCGGCGATCGCGGTCCGTGGCGTCGTGGACCAACTCGAAGGCCCGAAACGACTCGAACGTTCCGCCCGGCTCGACGATCTGTGCGGGGCCGTACGTGGGTTCGACCGTCAGCAGGCAAGGCGTCTGGCGAAGATAATTGACCTGCGTGTGAAACTGCGGATCGGTTCGCCAGTGGACGGCCAGGCGGTTGGCGGTGCCCGGTTGGAACGCACCGAAGGCCATGTCGGTCTCGACGTGCAGCACGTCCGGCCGGGGAAAAGGCATGCCCTCGCGCTTCTCGACCCAGTTGCTGTGCTCGACGACCGCCAGCATTTCGCTGGTGAACCGGTCGACGGTGATCTTTTTATCCGTGGGGTTGTGTACGGTAATCCACTTGCTGATTACCGGCACGCCGTCGTAGAGTTCGTAGTGTACCGACACGCGGAGCTTGGGGCCCGGCTGCGCGGAGGCGGGTGCTTCGTAGTCCATACGCAGGTACACGCCGTCGGGCGGCCACGTGGCGTTCGGTGCGTGACGTCGAACTTGCTTCCATGCGAAGCGCTCGACCGGCTTTGCGACCGTGAAGCCGACGAACCGAAACGCATCCGGGGCCGCCTTCAACTGCTCGAGCCACTCGGGCAGCAGGTAGGCGTAGTTCGGCTGGCCGGTCAACCCGCCCACCTCGCATCGCACGCCGTCGATGGTAACGATCGCCTCGGGCTTGACGCCGCGAATGATCGTCTGGCCGGTCATCAAGTTATCGAACCCCACCGTGGCCGCGTTGGGCGCAAGGCGAAACGTGCGGCGGATCAGGCCGTTGCCCAGCACGATCTCGTCGGGCATCTCCGTACGATACACGGCGGCCTTGTACGGCGAGGCGTCGATCAGCCAGTCGGTCGGCGGCGCCGACGGGGCCCGGGGAAGCTTGGGCAGTGAAGCGGTATCCGTTGCTCCGATGGCCGGGCCGGTGGCCACTGAGAGAAACACGCTTATCAACAAGCAAGGCACGACGTTTCGCATGGCAAAGGGCCTCCGTGAGTAGCCTGTCCCCTTTTTCGGTCGCGGGACAAGCGTAATCGTAACTGGTGCAGACGGCCCCGGCAAGCCGCCGGGGCAGAGTTAGGTTAGACGCTTTGGAAACCCGCGTCTACAGAAGAAGGCTCGTACCGAGCCTCGGCGGCTATCCTCACGAGCCGCCGCACTTGCCGCGGATCAACGCGACGATCACCACGACCAGGCAAACCAACACCAGTTCCACCATCGGACCGATCCCTCACAAAGGACTATTAGGCAGGATACACCCCAATTATAGGTCCCCGGCGCCGTCGGATCAATCCCACACGGGCGTACCGCGGGGATTTGCACTCGCTGCCGGACAAGACTATCATTTATTCTGTCGGAAGCAGACCACAAAACCCCTCAAAGAAAGCGAGCCGACCATGAACGCAGCAAGACAACCAATCGGATCGAGCCCAACCCTGCGACGCGCGTTGATCGTGGCCGTATGCCTTGCCGCGACGGCCTGGTGGACCGGCCCGGCGCGCGGGGCCGAGATCGTCGAAAAGGAGAACATCACCTACGGCGCAGGCGGCGATCGTGCTTTGAAACTCGACCTGGCTCGGCCTGAGGGCGACGGCCCCTTCCCGGCGATCATCTTCGTCCACGGCGGCGGCTGGCGGGGTGGGGACCGGGCCGGTTACCGACGTGAAATCGTCGAGGCCGCCCGGCGGGGCTACGTGGCCGTGACCGTCTCCTACCGGCTGACCGAGCCCGACGACAAGGGCAAGGCCAAGTTCCCCTTTCCCGCGCAGGTCAACGACGTCAAGTGTGCGGTCCGCTGGCTGCGGGCCAACGCGAAGAAGTTTCACGTCGACCCGAAGCGGATCGGCGCCACCGGCGGTTCGGCGGGTGGGCATCTCTCGCTGATGCTCGGCCTGACCGACGCGTCGGCTAAGCTGGAAGGCGACGGCGGCCACGCCGACCGCTCCAGCCGGGTTGCCGCGGTGGTCAACTACTTCGGCCCGACCGACATGATCGCGCTAAGCCGCACCAGCGACGGCGCCCGGCCGATCGTGGCGTCGTTTCTCGGCGGCACACCCGAGGAAGTCCGCGAGACGTTCCTGGCCGCCAGCCCGACGACGTACGTCTCCAAAGACGACCCGCCCGTGCTGTCGTTGCACGGGGCCGACGACACGCTGGTCCCGCCGGAGCAAGCCCGATTGCTCGATGAGAAGATGAAGGCCGCCGGTGTGCCGCATACGCTGATGATCCTCGAAGGTCAGAAGCACGGTTTCCACGGCGAGGGGTCGGCCAAGGCCAAGGCGGCGATGTATGCGTTTTTCGACAAGCATTTGAAGTAGGGATTTGGGGATTTGGGATTGGAGCACGATCCGGAAAACGCCCCCGGACTGCGTTCCGGGGGGTGGCGATCGCGACTTCGCCCCAGCGCAGTCCCCCCCGAACGCAGTCGGGGGGCGTTTGGCAGGGCCAGCGCACACTAAGTTGTTTGTCCCGTAAGGACTTGCGTCAGAAAATCGACA
>JABMRB010000785.1 GCA_013202865.1 Candidatus Nealsoniibacteriota bacterium
ACTACGTGGGCATCGCCAACGCCGACGAGACGAAGCTGAACGTCACCGGGTACGTGCGGGTCTACAACAACTCCGGCGAGCTGTACGACAACGCCCAGACGCGGATGGTGGTCGGCACGATCAACCTGGTGGAGCAGATTGCCGCGTTGGCCCGTCGCCCGCCGCCCGGTGCCGTGCCTCCCCCGACCCCGCCGAGGACCGGGCCACCGCCGCCGGCCCAGGCAAAACCCGCCGGCCAGATGCTAGAGGTCCTGGAGGACGCGATCGGACTTGCGGATATGGAGGACGACGGCGAAGCGCGTAAGAAAGTGGTCAAGCAGGGCCTTTCCGAGTATTTCCTGTTCACGGTCGAGGGCCGCGAGGACATCAAGAACAACGAGCCGAAACGGCTGGTCTCGATGCAAGTAGCCGACGTGCCGCTGGAGACCATCTACAAGCTGACCGATCGTGACGGCGGCCAGCAGTTCACGAAGTTCTACCGTTTCGAGAACGTCAAGCTGCTCGACGACGAGGGCAACGAGAAGGACCTTGCCGACATGGAGAACCTCGGCGGCTCGCCGCTGCCCGACGGCATGGTGCGGCTCTTCTCGGAGTACCAGAACAAGGACCTGGCCTACGTCGGCGGCACCTCGACGAAGTACGTGCCGATCGGCGACCGGCTGGAAGTGAACGTCGGGCGCGACAGCGACGTCACGATCGTCCGGCGGTTGAAGGACCAGAAGATCACCAACGTCGTTGCTCGGCAGACCAAGCGGCGGCTGGACGACACGTGGGTGTGGTACTACGACCTGATCGACTACGACGAGACGTTCTACTACGAGGAGGAGATCGTCGCGGGCAAGCCGGTCGACGTGAAGTTGGACATCGAGCGGCGTTTCGCCGCCAACGTGGTCCTTTGGGCCGACGACGCGGAGCCAAAAGACTGGAACAGCAACGAGCCGGGGGCCTACGTCGACTTGCACGAAGTGGCCGGCCGCAAGGAGCGCGTCGACCAGAACCACGTCAAGTACTTCCTCGATCTGAAGCCGGGGGAGAAACGGTTCGTGACCTACTCGGTGACCTACAAGCGCCGCAAAGTAGGCCCGGAACTCAACGGATACAAACGGCGCGAGCCGCTATAAAGCCGCGGCCGGTGGCCGCGCAATTCGGTCGTTACCGCGCAGATTCCCGTGCGCGACCACCGGTCATACGGCGCGACCAGCGGTCGCGGCTTTATTGGACCGTGTGGTCGACCGGCGGGTCGGGGACGGTCGCCGGGGCGGGCGGATGCTTGGGACTCTCGCCGCGTTTGATGGCGTCGTAGACTTCGCGGCGGTGAACCGACACTTCCTTGGGGGCCTCGATTCCCAGACGCACCTTGTCGCCTCGGATGTCGACCACCATCACGACGATGTTGTCGTTGATGACGATTCGTTCGTTCTTCTTCCTGGAAAGGACGAGCATGTTCGTTCCTCCTTGTTCGGCCACCGGTCCTCATGGTCCGGCCAGCAGTCCACAATGCGTGCCGATCGGCCGCCCACCCGCATTATCCACGGGTCGCGTCGCAACAAGGACCGGCACAGCGGCATTTTCACGATAAGCAAGCGTACTTCGCTTAATCGGTAAAGTTGCCTGGTCTTGCCTAATCGCAGAGAAATCACGGTCGATCCCGAGAGTAGGTTTGACGGTTGTGTTGATCACAACGGTTTTCGGTCGTGGCGGCGTCCGAGTGGACGGTCAATCGTCGGGCGGTGCAGGCAACGCCAGGCTCAGGTAACGGCCGTCAAGATGGGCCATCAGCCGGTCGGCCAGCGGAGATTGCCAAACGGAATCACTTACTGTTGTCCCGGCGCGCACTGGCCGTAGGAAACGACTTGCCACTGCGGCGACCAAGCGGGCCAGGGTGGCAATCATTCTTCCTTCACTGCCACGACGTCCGCCTTCGCTTCGCATACGACGCGGAACCCCACGTTGTATACCTTCTGGTACGGCTGAAAACTCAACCGGAAGCTCGACGTAGACCGCTTGGGCCGGTCGCGCCATGAGCCGCCGCGGACGACCTTTCGCCCGGGGGTTGCCTCGTCGTCGCCGTTGTAGGGATACGCCCGATACGTGGTGCGGGTCCACTCGGCCACGTTGCCGTGCATGTCGAACAGGCCCCACGGGTTCGGCAGATACTTGCCCGGGGCGACCGACAGCAGCGACCCGTCGTTGAACCGCGTCTCCTTGGGGATCCAGTCGTCGTACTTAGGCGGGTTCTTCAGCGGCTGATTGACCGTGTACGGGTTGCTGGCGAATTCGGTCATCTTGGCGTCGCACAGGTTGGCGAACGTCGAGAAGTCGACGTCGCCGTCACCGTAGAAGAAAGGCGCGTCGGTGCCCGCTCGGCAGGCGTATTCCCATTGGGCCTCGCTGGGCAGCGTGCATTGCATGCCCGTCTGCTCGGAGAGCCAGCGGCAGAACTCCATCGCCCGTTGCCATGGCACGCGGACCACCGGCTGCTCGGGCCCGTTCATCGGATAGCCGTGGATGCCGAATTGGTAGGTGTTCTTCGACTCGACCCGGCTGTCGTGCTGAGGATCGAACAGCGCATACTGGGCGTTGGTCACTTCGCACGTACCTATCCAGAAAGGCCGGTCGATCTTCACCCGGGCCAAGGGCCGCTCGTCGGTCTGGCCGTCGGCCCGGCCCATGACGAACTGGCCGGCCGGGATCAACGCCAAGTCCAGCGTCAGTCCTTCACCCAGTTCAACGGTCTGCCGCGTCACGGCCCCGGCCGCCGCTTGCCGCCGTTTGGCTTCCGCCGCATCGAACGGCCAGTTGGGACACTGCAGCGGTGGTTGGTGCGAAGCCGCAAGCGGCGCAGGCATGACCGGCACCACCGGCCCCCGCTCGATGACGGGCACGGCCTCCGGATCGTCGTCGATGCCCCCGTAGAGCTTCAACAACTCCCGCCGCCGCTGCCGCTGCACGCCCGGGTCGTCCAACTCCTCGCCCCACGTGCCGTGGTAGGGGCAGTTCAGATCGATCCAGGTAACCAGCCGGTCCCACGCTTCGTCGTCGAGCTTGACGTTGTGATGGCCCTTCTTGAGCATCTGGACGAGCTGCGTGCTGTCGGCGTGGTATTCCATCGGCTCGAGCATGTGGTAGTCGCTCTCGATGCCTGGGCGACGGACGTAGCGGTGCAGTTCGGCGTATCCGACCGAGAATTTCCCGCCGCGGTTGCCGCCCGTGCCAGGTGTGATCTGTTTCCAGTCGGTGATTCTGACGTCGCCACGAAGACTGGCAATTTCGCTGCCGTCGGGCCGCGTCTTACCGTCGTGGCAGCCGACGCAGTACTTATCGATCACCGGCTGCACCTCGCGTGGATAGCTGAACCCCCGCATCGGGCCGTGCCATGGCTTGATATTCGACGGCGGCTGGTTGCCGGCGATCGTCCGGCGGACGATCGGGGCCGTGTTCTGGCGTTCGTGGCATCCGCTGCACGAGACGGTCTCGCCCGGCATGGCGGTCATCCAACTGCGCATCAACTGCAACGCCTTGCCTTCGTGGTCGAGCGGCTGGATCGAGATCGGCATGTTGGCCGGGACACGGAACTTGACCGAGCCGTCATCGGCAACGGGCACGGTACCCATCACCCGCTTGATGTCCCAAGGGCCGTCCATGCCGATGATCCCCAGCAGCCCGCCCATACCCTGGTAGGAGAAATGGTAGGTAAACAGCCGCAGCGACTTGACTTGCCCACGGGGAATCCCCTTGAGTCCGCCGCCGGCGTAAATGTCCGAGATGTAGACCAGCGCGTCTTTGCGAGTCAGGTCGACTTTATCGGGGATGATCGGCGGCCGGGATGTTTTGCGCAGCGGGATCGGCTCCATCAGGGCGTAGCCGGGCAGTTCCTTCAGCAGCACCATGTTGTCGAACACGTCGACCAGGTAGAGCCCCCACAGCGACCGGGAGGTGGGTTTCATCGAGACGAGGAAGTGGTTTTCGCTCAACGGATAGGGGTGCAGGAACTTGGGCCAACTGTTACGAGTGAGTCCGTCGGAGATGATCGCCTCGACCTTCTCGCCGTGGCCGGGGATCCGTTGCACGGCGCCGGTGGCCTCGTGCCGGCCCTGCTTGGGATCGAAGATGATCAGTTCGCCCATCCGCGGGTTGTCGTGATGCCCGCCGACCACGCCGACGATCTTGGTCGGATGGCCCGGGATCGGCCGGGCGTAGAACGTCGAGTTGGGCCAGTACGAGTTGCTGCCGTAATACTCCATCTGCTCGGTGCCGTCCGGGTTCATGTGGAACAGCAGCCGCGTGTTCGAGTGGGGCGTGTCGGTGTACTCCCAACGCAGGTACATCACCCGGCCGTTGTTCATCACCACCGGACACCAGTCGTGGTCCTGGTCGAAGCCGAGCTGGCGGATGTTCCCCCCGTCGGCGTCCATCACGTACAGCACCGACACGTGCGAGCCGCCGTAGACGCACGGCACGCCGATGAAACAGGCCGTCGACGTGATCATGATCCGGCCGTTGGGCAGATAGCAGGCGTCGTAGCAGTCGACGTCGGGCTGCTCGCCGGTCAACTCGCGCAGGGCGGTACCGTCGGTGCGGATCTCGAAGATCTGCCAGTGGTTGTTGCTGCCGGGCATGGAGAAGAGCATCTTCTCGCCGTCGAAGTCGAGATCGACGTCGCCGACGAATTTGCCGCCTTCCGGTTTGTAAAGCGTGGCCAGTTCGCCCTCCGGACCGATCGGCGAGAGGACCTCGATCGAATCGTCGAAGCCCGTCTTGGGCAGGCAGGAGTTGCTCTGCCAGTTTTGCGGCAGGCCAAGCTTGGGTGATTTCACGCCGCGCTTAACCAGCAGCAGCTCGTCGAAATCCAACAGCGGATTAGCCAGCAGGGCCTCGCGGCGCAAGGCGACCAGGGCGTCGTTGATCTGCTGCACCTCCTCGGCCGTTGCGCCGGTCGAGTCCTTCTGCTTCTTCTCCAAGTCGGCCAGACGCGCCAGGTACTGCGGGCCTTTCGAATACTTCGGGCCGAAGGTTTCGATCAGGTCGACAATGGCCAGTCGCACGGTTGCCGGGTCGACGTAACCCGGTGCGTAACGTTCGGACTTAGCCACCGGCGCCGGGCTCGCCAGTGTGCGTGCCTTGGGGCGGTGCAGCTTCCAATCTTTCGGAAACGGCTCGTCGGACTCCAGTCGCAAGGCGACCACGTGCGGAAAGGCCGTGCCGCGTTGCAGTTTGATCGTGTGTTTACCGGCAGCCAGCGGGGGCAGCTTCGTCGACTCCCACTTGGCGCCGCTCGTGTTCCAGCCTCCGGTGGCCTCGCGGCAGACGGTACCCAACTTACTCTTGTCGAGGTAGAGGTCCGCCGGGCGGGCGGTCGCGGCGGCGTAGCGGATGCTGAGCGTATAGGTCGCGGCAACCGGGAATTCAATATCGTATTCGACGACGGTCGGCGAGTCGCCACCGAAGGCGACCATCGGCTCGGCGTCGGCCCAATTCGACGTGAACGTCTTGGCGTTGCCCCGATCGAACGCCCAGGCCGGGATCTCGAACGACCCGGCCGGCTCGGCCGTCGTCACGGCCGGAAAGATCAGTCCGGCGAAAAGGATCAACACGGTGGCTGCGGCAAGGACGGTTCTCGGCAGGATGTGCCGTTGCGGGAAGATCGAGAGGCTGCTGCACATGGCGGGTTCTCCAGTAAGGAAAAAGCGGCGCGGATCCGGTTCGATCAAGAGCATTCAATAGTATAACCGCTGCCGCGGCACGGCGGAACACTTCTTTGGGACGCCCGCTAAACGTGAGGATTATGCGAAAAAGGGCGGTAATGCTTGACACGGGGCACTGAGACGCTTAGGGTGTTCGGTGGGGCCGGTACGCCGACCGGTCGAAGTTATCTCAGTCCAGTGCCCAAGGAGCCTGACAATGAAGTACCTGATTTCGATTCTGCTCGCGTTGACTGTATCGTTTTCCGCTGCCACGGCCGCCTCGGCCCAAGAGACCACCGCCTCGGCCCAGGAAAAGATCCGCGTGCTGCTGACGTTCGGTGGACACGGTTTTGAGCAGGAACCGTTCTTCGCTATGTTCGACGCCATGAAAGACGTCGAGTACACCAAGGCCCCGATGCCGGCGTCGGCCGATCTGCTCAAGCCGGACTTGAAGAAGAAGTACGACGTGATCGTGATGTACGACATGGTCGGCGATCTCTCGGCCGAGCAGCACAACGCGTTCGTCGCGCTGTTGAACGAAGGCATCGGCCTGGTCTCGCTGCACCACAACATGGGCGCCCATCGCAATTGGGACGAGTTCCGCAAGATCACCGGCGGTAAGTTCATCTTCGAGCCCTGCGAAATCGACGGCAAGAAGTACACCAAGTCGGGCTGGTCGCACGGTGAAGACATGAAGGTGACCGTCGCCGACAAGGAGCATCCGATCACCAAGGGCCTGAAAGATTTCGAGATCCACGACGAGACGTACAACAAATACTACACGGCCGCCGACGCCAAGGTGCTGCTGACGACCGACCACCCTAAGAACGACCCCAAACTGGCCTGGGTGCAAGACTACGGCAAGAGCCGCGTCTTCTACTTCATGCTCGGCCACGACGCCAAGGCCTGGGCGAATCCGAACTTCGCAGAGATCCTCGGCCGTGGCATCCGCTGGACGGCGGGGAAGTAGGGGGGAGCGGAGAACGGAAAGCGGAAAGTGATAGCCGAGGGCGGAAGCCCGCGGACGTTGCGAGATGCTAAATACGTCCTCGTCGCCTTGTTTGCACACGGAGGATTCCATGAAACGCGTGCTTCTTCGAGCCTTGCTATTGATCGCGGTTTCATCCACCGCGGTCGGCGCCGCCCCGCCCGACCTGGCGTTCCGCCCCGCCGACAAAGGATACTTCCAGTTCGACACGGGCACGGTCCGCGGCAAGGTCCGCCTCGACGGCCGTTCGCAGGGGATCGCGTCGCTGGTCGACGTTGCCAGCGGCACGGACATTGCCCATGGCGGCGGATTGCCGGGTGTGTTCAGCCTCTATCGCATCTTCTCGACCGACACGCGCTACGGCCATGCCGCCCGGGATTGGCCGACCGTATCCAAGGTGCTTCCCGACGGGGCGTTGGAAGTGCGGTGGCCCCCGGCCGAGGACCATCCGCTGGAACTGTCGGCCGTCTACCGCTGGACGGCGCCCGACGTGCTCGACCTGGAAACCACCGTGAAGCCGCAGCGGGACATGCCGCGGTTCGAGGTCTTCCTCTCGTCGTATTTCGTCAAGGATATGCGAGCGTTGGTCTACGTGAAGCCGAACCGATTCTCCAGCGGCAAGCCGCAGATGCTGCCGGCCGACGTCAACCCGCTGGTCGACGGCACGTACCTGATGTTCCCGCGCGACCGCGCCGCGGCGCTAATGATCTTCGACCGCCGCTGGGAGCACCCGCCCAACCCGGTCCAATGGTCGGTCACCCGGCACCTGGCCGCCCCGCTGTCGATCCGCCGCAACGAGCAGACGGGCCTGGCCGCCGCGATCATGGCCCCGCCGGAAGATTGCTTTGCCGTATCCACGCCTTACAACAAGACGCCGCCGGACGGCGTGGCCGGCCACAACTCGACGTACCTCTCGCTGTTCGGTCAGGATTTGAAGACAGGGCAGACCGCCCGGGCGCGCTGCCGGCTGGTCGTGGGGAAGATCACCGACGAGCGGGCGATCGAGCTTTACGAGGCGTATCGCAAGCAGATCGAAGCGTCGTCAGATGAAACCGATCCAAAGTCGCAGTAGCCCCAATCGCCGCGACGACGGCAATAGTTGCCATAGCCGAGGGCGGAAGCCCGCGGAGGTTATGACCCACGAGTTGCGCAACCCTCCGTGGGCTTCCGCCCTCGGCTATTGGCTTCTTCTTTGTATTGACGTTTTTTGTATTGAGAGATGAGACTCATGTTCCATATAAAATCGACGAAGATACTGCTTGGGATTCTCCTGCTCGCGGTGTGTCTACACGCCGCGTTCGCGAACGCTCGTGAGAAAGAAGTCGTGCAGACGATCGACGTCGCCAAGGTCTGGTCGGGGCATCCGGTCGGCTTTGCGCTGCTGACGCACGGCGAGCGGCAGTTCGTTGCGTTCTACGACGCTGAGCGGCAGATGACGGTCGGCTCGCGGACGCTCGATTCGGATGCGTGGCAGTTCACTCGGCTGCCGTCGAAGATCGGCTGGGATAGCCACAATTATATCACCATGGCGATCGACGACGACGGCCAGATCCACCTTTGCGGCAACATGCATTGCGTGCCGCTGATCTACTTCCGCACCACCCGGCCGCTCGACGCCACCAGCTTCGAGCAGATCACGGCAATGATCGGCCGCAACGAGCAGCGATGCACGTACCCGCGGTTCTTGCGCAGTGCCGCCGGCAGCGAGGGACGCTGTGCGGCCGGCGAGTTGCTCTTCGTCTATCGCGACGGCGGCAGCGGCAACGGCTGTCGGTACTTCAACGTCTACGACCTGAAATCGAAGGCGTGGCGGCGGCTGTTCGACGAGCCGCTCTTCTCCGGCGGGGGCAAAATGAACGCCTATTTCCAGGGCCCCGTCCGCGACCGGCAGGGCGTGTTCCACGTCTGCTGGGTTTGGCGCGACACACCCGATTGTGCGACCAACCACCACCTGAGCTACGTCCGCAGCAAGGACCTGATGCATTGGCAGACCAGTGCCGGCAAGCCGCTCAAGCTGCCGATCACGATCGACAACGCCGAGGTGGTCGATCCGGTGCCGCCCGGCGGCGGTATAATCAACGGCAACACGAAGCTCGGATTCGACGCCGACGGGCGGGTGATCGTTTCCTATCACAAGTTCGACGCGGCGGGCAACACACAGATCTACAACGCCCGGCGCGAGCCGGGCGGCTGGAAGATCTATCAGGCGACCGACTGGGACTACCGCTGGGAGTTCAGCGGCGGCGGCGCCATTCCATTCCTGGTCCGCGTCGGCTCGGTCACGGCCGGCGCCGACGGCACGTTGACGCAATCCTGCAGCAACCCGAAGAACGGCTCCGGCACATGGCGGCTGGACCCGGCCACGCTGAAGCCGGTCGGACCGGCTCCACCATCCGATCGGCTCCCGAAGCAGATCACGCGGCTCGAATCGACGCGACCGGGCATGGCGGTCCGCAGCGCCTCGGACACCGGCCACAGCGAGGACCCGGCCGTCGGCTACGTGATGCGGTGGGAGACGCTACCTCGCAACCGCGATCGGGCCCACGACGGCGAACCGCCCGAGCCGAGCATGTTGCGGGTGTACAAGCTTAAGTAGTCATGGTCTTGACCTTACTATTGGCGGCGGTATCCTGAGTGGTATCGTGGGGACCAGCCCAACAGTAGGTAGCTCGGGTAGAATAAGAAGTTAGCCAGAGAGGACGAGCGATGGTGAACGATCCCATGCCCTGGCAGCCTACAGTCAGGCAACTGAGGCAGGCCCTTGATGGTGTTCCAGACGATGCTGTTGTTGGTGTAAGTGTTCCTGCGGGCAAGGTCGGTTACCCCCATACAACGTTAACGACGCTGTATGGGCGACTAGCCTTTGAATACCGGGACGGGCCTGTGTTCCAGATCCGAGTGTTGAAGGAGGAGGGGAGTGAGGGTTCCTGAGCGTGGTCTGGCTAACAAAGTGCTGAACCAGACGATGCTTTTCGTCACGGCATTCGCTGGAGCGAATCCCGCGCCAAACCGGCCAGCAGCCGGACAGCTTCGCAGGTTAGCACCCCGTTGGCAGCCAAAGACGTACGAGGGGCAACGGGAGCCACGTCCTACTGCGTGGAACTTGAACGCCCAAACACCAGCAAGGAGATCTGAACATGCTGCGTTATCTGGCAATCTGGGTACTGGTATTGGCGGCGGCTCCCCTCTGTGCTGCCGAAGATGACGGGGACAAGGCGTTCAAAGAGACTCTCGAGAACTGGAAGGTCGCGTGGAACGGGGGAAAGCCGGACGCACTGGTCGCCCTGTTCCATCCAAAATCCATCTGGCGGTCTGACTCCGCGGCAGACCGGGTCAAGAAACGACTCGCGATGCGGAGCAGCAGTTACGGACAGATCAAGGCCATGCGGTTCATCGGCTCTTACGACGACCGCAGTGCCTGCTGTGTACGAATGGATTTCACGCACAACGCGGATTTCCCCGTTGTCTTCTTGCTCAGCAATCACGGCGACAAGGTGATGATCTCCGATTTCTTGCCCGGTCAGGATCCGTCCGTCGAAGCTGACAAGACCGTTGTCGCGGAGTTCCTCAAAGGATGGAAGACGAGCTGGAACAGCGGCAAGGCCGATTCCATGCTGGAACAAATGCATCCCTTCGGAAAAGCCCCTCTTGCAGTAGCTGCCGGCCTGATCCCGAAAGAAGGGCTCGCACGTGAGATGGAGGCCATGCTCCAGAAATTCGGGACTATTCAGAGCGCAGAAATAAAAGGGTTCAAGACCAGGACCAACGAGTACAGTGTGGAATTCACCTACGCGAAAGCCGGGAAGATCGCTGCCGCGATGAATCTTCAGAAGGATGCCAAGGGCACATGGCGGGTCTTTAGCTTCGACATTGACGACGGTGAACGTGCTTTGAAGGCCCCCAACTCATGGCGATGCCAGTAGAACTCGTCATGCGGCCTCTATGCGGAGCCTACTCTTCCCCCGCCGCCGTGCGCACGATCGCCGCCGACCGGGCATCGTGTTCTCCGGAACCCGAGGGTTCTTGACGTACGGACACGCGGCCATTACGCTAGGGTTCATCCAAGAACAATCCTGAAATATGGACCGTAGGCTGGGTCGAGGTACGAGGCCCACCGATCTCGAGCGGAAACCGAACGTTGTGCCGGTGGGCCTCGTACCTCGACCCAGCCTACGATTCTTTCCATCGCAAGAGATTGAAAATACCTCGTCAAAGGAGTTTTCCCATGCATCACGTTTGCCGCGTAGTTCTATGTGCCTTTGTCGGTCTGCTTGCCGCGTCAACGGTCGCACTCGGGCAAGGCAAGATCGCGTACCCCAAGAGCCGTCGCGTCGAACACGTCGACGTCTACCACGGCACGAAGGTGGCCGATCCGTATCGCTGGCTGGAGGCCGACGTGCGGGAGTCGAACGAGACGGCCGACTGGGTGACCCGGCAGAACGAGGTTACGTTCGGTTACCTGGAATCGATCCCGCAGCGCGACGCCATCCGCCGCCGGCTAACCGAGCTCTGGAACTACGAGCGATACTCTGCACCGCAGAAAGAAGGCGGGCGATACTACTACTTCAAGAACAACGGCCTACAGAACCAATCGACGCTCTACACCATGCGATCGCTCGAAGACGAGCCCCGCGTGTTGATCGATCCGAACAAATGGTCGAAAGACGGTACGGTCGCGTTGGCCGGGGCCGCCTTCAGCGACGACGGGAAATATATCGCCTTCTGCAGGGCCGAGGCCGGGTCCGACTGGAAGATATGGCGGGTGATGGAGATCGATACCGGGTCCTCCCCGGCCGGGGGCACCGGCCGCGTGCTCGACGACGAGGTGCGGTGGGCCAAGTTCGGCGGGGCTTCCTGGACCAAGGACGGTAAGGGGTTCTTTTACAGCCGGTTTCCCACGCCCAAGCCGGGCGAAGCGTTTCAGGCACTGAACCTCAACCACAAGCTCTACTACCACCGGCTCGGCACGCCGCAGTCCGCCGACGTGCTCGTCTACGCCCGGCCGGACGAGCCCGAGTGGAGCTTCTACGCCGAAGTGACCGAAGACGGCCGATACCTGGTGATTACCGTAGCCAAGGGGACCGACGACAAGTACCGCATCGTCGTCCGCGATCTGGCCGAACCCTACGCCATGCCCGTCGAGCTGATCACCGAATTCGAGAACGAGTATTCGCTCGTGGGCAACGACGGGCCGGTGCTCTTCTTTCAGACCGATCTGGACGCACCGCGGAAACGGCTGATCGCCGTCGATCTTCGCAAGCCCGAGCCGGAACACTTCCGCGAGATCATTCCGCAGGCGGCCGAGACGCTGCTGTCGGTCTCGCTGGTGGCCGATCGGTTTGTGGCCTCGTATCTCAAGGACGTCAAGCCGCAGGTGAAGATCTTCAACATGACGGGCAAGCTCGCCGACGAGGTGCAGTTTCCGGGGATCGGCTCGGCCTCCGGGTTCGGCGGGCATCGCAAGGACAAGGAGACGTTCTACTCCTTCTCGAGCTTCGCCACGCCGCCGAGCATCTACCGTTACGATATGACCACGGGCAAAAGCACCATGCTGCGGCGGGCCGAGGTGAAGTTCAACCCGGATGCCTACACGGTCAAGCAGGTCTTCTATCGCAGCAAGGACGGCACGCGGGTGCCGATGTTCATCTCGCACAAGAAAGGAATCAAGCTGGACGGTTCCCATCCGACGTTGCTCTACGGCTACGGCGGGTTCGCGATCCCATTGCGACCGCGGTTCAGTGTCTCGCGGATCGCGTGGATGGAGATGGGTGGCATCGCGGCCACGGCCAATCTGCGTGGCGGCGGCGAATACGGCGAGGCGTGGCACGAGGCCGGCAAACTGGCCAACAAGCAGAACGTGTTCGACGACTTCATCGCCGCGGCCCAGTGGCTGATCGACAACAAGTACACGCGGCCCGAGAAATTGGCCATCCAGGGCGGCAGCAACGGCGGCCTGCTGGTCGGGGCCGTGATGACGCAACGGCCCGATCTGTTCGGCGCCTGCCTGCCGGCGGTCGGCGTGATGGACATGCTACGGTTCCACAAGTTCACCTCCGGCCGGTACTGGGTGGACGACTACGGCAGCGCCGACGACGCAGCCCAGTTCCGCACGCTACGGGCCTATTCGCCCTATCACAACCTGAAGCCGGGCACGCATTACCCGGCCACGCTAATCACCACGGCCGACACGGACGACCGCGTCGTACCGGCCCACAGTTTCAAGTTCGCCGCCGCCTTGCAGCACGCCCACACGGGCAACGCCCCGGTGCTGATCCGCATCGAAACCCGCGCCGGCCACGGGGCAGGCAAGCCGACGACGAAACGGATCGAGGAGATTGCGGATTTGTGGGCGTTCTTGGTGAGGAATTTGGGGATGGAGAACGGTTCAAGTGAATGAGGCAGAAATCGACGACAAGCCCGACGCCGAAGGGAGCGATCCGCTCGGTCCCTGGCAGTTCAGCTTGGGCGGCTTGATTCTCTTCACGACGGCATTTGCGGTGTGGATGTCGTTGGCCGGGGCCGTGGCGGTTCGTGAGGGCGGAGATAGCCTGATCGAAGCAGTCAATCTGGCGCTGCTGGCGACGATGGTCGCCGGTTTGTGGAGGACTTTCGCCAAGGCGGGCTTGCCGGCTTGGGGAGCGATCGTTCCGATCTACAATGTGGTACTCGTCGTCCGGCTGGCTGGCTGGTCATCGCGGGAGGCTCTCTACCTGCTGATTCCGGTATTGAACGTGGTTGTATTGGTCGTGGTTTCCCTTGAAATCGCACATCGTTTCGGAAGAGGAAAGCTGTTTGGGATTGGACTTGCAATTCTGCCGCACGCGTTCTATCCGATCCTCGGATTTGGACGCGACCAGTACGATCCCTCGCCGAGGTGAATGGGCCGGGATGCATTTCCCGACACGCAGTGGTACAATGGCCCACTGGCGGCGGGTCGGACAGCCGCCCTCCAACCCATGTCACGAATCTACGAATTCACCAAGACCAAAGAAAAGACGATGAGCATCAATCGCCGCAAGTTCCTGACGGGCTCCACAACCGCTGCACTCGGTTTGGCGACCCTTTCGACCGCAACCACACGCGCCGCCGAAGCGGCGGCCTCTACTCCCGGTCCCCGGCCGGGTAACCCGATCGCCGTGTCGACGTATTCCTTCTGGCACTTCGACCGCGGGGGGCTGACGGATATGCAGAAGTGTATTCGACTTGCTGCCGAGATGGGGTTCGACGCGGTGGAGTTGCTCGAAGTGCAGATGCGCAATGGCAGGCCCGAGTTGGATAATGCCTACCTGCAATCGTTGAAGCGACAAGCGTTTCTGGCTGGGATGCCGTTGTGCGGGATGTCGACCCATCAGCACTTCGTCTCGCCGGAGAAGGACGACCGCAAGAAGAACATCGCCCTGACGGTCGATAGCATCGAACTGGCCTACAAGCTGGGCATCCCCACGATCCGCGTCAACACGGGCCGCTGGCGGACCAGCAAGAACTTCGACGAGCTGATGGCCAACCGCGGTATCGAGCCGCCGCTGGCCGGCTACACCGAAGAGGACGCCTTCCCCTGGGTGATCGAGAGCTTCGAGAAGATCATTCCCACGGCCGAGAAGTGCGGCGTCGTCCTGGGACTGGAGAACCATTGGGGCCTAGGCCTGACGCCCGAGGGCGTGCTGCGGATCGTCGACGCGGTCGATTCCCCGTGGCTGCAAGTCACCATGGACACGGGCAACTTCCTCGAAGACCCCTACAAGCGATTGGAAAAGATCGCCCCGAAGACCGTCTTCGTCCAGGCGAAAACCTACTACGGCGGCGGCGTATGGTACACGCTCGACCTGGACTACGACCGCATCGCCGAGATCCTCCGCAAGCACAACTACGGCGGCTACATCTCGCTGGAGTTCGAAGGCAAGGAGACCCCCAAGACGGCCGTACCAAAGAGCCTGGCGATGTTGCGGACGGCTTTTGCACGCTCAACATAAAGCCGCGACCGGTGGTCGCGCCGTGGGCATGGACAACGTTAGCTTTGGCGCCGTCGCGACCACCGGTCGCGGCTTTGTGCGACCTGGCAATCGGCGAGGGTCCCATGGCCAAGCCGGCAAAGAAACTGTGCGTGACCAACCGCGACGACTGGCGTGCCTGGCTGCAGCAGCACCACGGCACGCAACGGGAGATCTGGCAGCCGACAAGACGGCACAAGAGAACTTTCAGCGGCTCGCACCTTCGCATCAGCAGCGATACATCGGATGGATCAGCGACGCCAAACGAGAGGCTACCCGGGGGAAGCGGATCGAAGAGACCGTCCGGCTGCTGGTGGCCGATAAGAAGACCGGTTTGAAGTGAAAGGAATATGGCAATGTGTGCCATTGAGGATCGTGAGCCGCCGATTCAATTCGGAATCCGGTCTCTGTTTTGGCTGACCCTGGCCGTGGCACTCACCTGTGCCTTTGGTGCCTGGGCAGGTCGGACAGCGTTGTTGAATGTTGCGTTCTTCTACGGGTTGTTTGCAGCGAGTATGCTGGCGTGTGTTCTGCGTTGGCGATTCTTGCATCCAGAATCAGCAACTCCGGAAGGCGCAACCAACACTCTGAAAGGGCTGACACTTGGATGGGTGGTCGTCCTGGCAATCGCGTTTCTCCTCCGCATGCTGCTCCTCCCTGAGCTTGGTTGATGGACCGTACGACACGTCATCAAGAAAGGAAATTGTGATGGGACGAATCATGTCTCTTACGGTGCTTCTCGCACCCCATCTCTGGGCGCCGCCCGCGGCAGCAGCGGACGTTGCGAACCCCCAGGTGATCACGCTCGAAATCCCCGCACCGCAAGACTCCGGCGGCGGGATCATCGTGGCCGACGTGAACGACGACCGACGGCAGGATTTCCTGGTCACAGTGCCATCGGCAGCGAAAGATGCTGTGCCTGGCCATCTGGCCGTCTACGACAACGGCGGCAAGAAGCTGTGGATCAAAAAGGCGGACATCTGCGTCGGTGGACAGAGCGAGAGCCAGGGGCTGCCCGGGCACCACGGGCCCGGCGTGGCGGCCGGCGACGTCGACGGTGACGGGCGTTGCGAAGTGCTCTTTCTGACCAAAGACCGGGTGCTACACGTGGTCGACGGGGCCACGGGCAAGGAGAAGGCCACGGCCCGGCCGCCGGTGCCCGAGGGGGCCGCCCGCTGGGAGATTGCTGCGATCGCCGATTTTCGCGGCACGGGCGCCGACGGCGATATCCTCTTGCAGGCCAGCAACGCGGGTGGCTATCGCACGGGCCGATTCCTGGCGGCGTACACGTACAAGAATCTCATCGCCGGCAAACCGCCGACGTGGACGGTCGACAACTTCGTCTCCTGTGCCCACAACGGTGCCCGGCTGGCCGATCTCGACGGCGACGGCCGCGACGAAGTCCTCGGCCGGACGGTCTTCTCACCGCAAGGCAAGTTGCTCGTCAAGGCGGTCGATTCCCGCAGCCACATCGACAGCGTGTTCGTCGCCGACGTACGGCCGGATGTGTCCGGTTTGGAGGTCGTGTTGCTCGAGGAGGGGGCGAACTACGTGCAACTCATCGGCACGAGCGGCCCGATCTGGCGGTCGCACTTCCGCAATCAGGAGCCGCAGAACGCTGCGATCGGCCGATTCAAGCCGGGCAGCGACGAAGTTTTCATCTGGTGTCGCTCGCGCTACAACGAGCACCAGAAGCCGTTCGTATTCGACTCGCAGGGCAAGAAGGTCTTCGACTACGCGATGGACGACGCAGCCTCGCCCGGCTGGACCGCTTCGGGCGTGGAGGTGATCCACACCATCGACTGGACCGGCCGCCGCGAGCAGCTTGCTTGCGCCAAGGAGCGCCACACCGAAGGCGACGTCTGTCTGTTCAAACCGCTCTCCGGCAAGTTCGTCCAGGTTTTCGACCAGCAAGCCGACCGACTCTACGTCGCCGACGTCACGGGCGACTGGCGGGAAGAGATTCTGGTGTTGGCCGGCAGCAAGCTCTCGATCTATCGCAACCCGGCAAAGAACCCCCGCCCGGACGAGAAACGGCTATGGACCAATCGCAACTACCGGCGGTTGAAGCAGTGTCATAACTACTATTCGCCGTGATTCGTAGGGTGCGTGCAACGCACCTTGTCCGCACCGTCTCGATTGAAAAGATCCGACTGGTGTGGTATCATGCGATCGGTGCGTGGATAGTCGGTCAGCGGACGATGCCATGGGCTACGAGCCACGTATCAGGACAAGGCGGTAATATGCAGTTCTCCCTCCGGCGCCTTCTACTGGTCTTTCCCGCGTTCTTTCTCGCAGTGGCGATAGTCACGCTATGGGACTCGTCTGTCCTGGTCACTCCGCACTACTACAGGGCGCACATGAGAATGCAGGCAGTTTGCTACGACCTCAAGTATGCCGAGAATCAATACGGCGAGGGGAACCCGCCTGAAGACGTAATCAGCCAGTGGCTCGCTGGCCGGCTTCCAGCCAATAGCCGTTTTGCCGACGGGCTGGGCGAGCCTCCCGGCTGTGACCGTTGGGGCAATCCGTACCGATTCGTGCGCAACGTAAGATCGCCTGACGGCCAGCACATGGCAATCGGTGTGTACTCGACCGGGCACGATGGCGTTTCGCGAACCGGAGGGAACGATCCAGATGACATCAACTCGTGGGACGCCGACTCGATGGAATACTACGTTCAGGAGCGGCAACTTCGCGACCGAGTGTCGCGTACAACCCGAGGGGCGATTCTCACTCCATTCATCTTCGCTGTCATGCTGGCTTGCCCGGCGTTCGTGCGATCCCTTCGGCGATCCAAGACACAGCCCCAGCCGCAGGATACCGCCGAGACAACGCCTGCCCCACGTGATTGAACCAGCGCAGGCTGCCCGTCGCGTCAGTCACGAAATTCGCTGCATCTGATTGACGAACTCTTTGCCGGACATCGGCGGCGGAAGCTCTCTGCCGTCTTCCTTGTAGATCGCGACGGTTTCGTCAACCACATCACAGAGTTCGGCGAAGACGGCTCGCGATTCGTTGCCGTGACATCCGCCGTAGAACAGTTCCGGGCAACTCCCGATGAAGCACCCGTCGGTGTCCGACCATTCAACGATCTTCACGTATTTGTCGGCGTCAGTCATTTTGGTTCGTCTCCTCGATGGCCAAACGGACGGCCTTCTCCTGATAGCTCTTGGCGTCGTCTCCCTCTTTCCCCGAGATCGTCACCAGCTTCGTCGCTTTGGGATGGACGAAGTTTCTATGACTTCCTTTTCCACCTCGATCCTGGAAATCCGCGTTCTTCAAGTCGCGTATAAGATCCCTGACTTTCCGAGGCACTTCGTCGCTCCATCGTTGTGTAGCACACGTCACCAGCAGAGGTTGATCGCAACGCGACGTCCCCCGACTGCAACTATTCGTATTATAGTCGGCCGAATATCCTCCGGTCAAGCAGATCGTGTCCCGCACGCGTAATCATGAAGATATAGGCAACACGGAGCAAACGGTTGTCGCCATCGATCTCCGCGCACCAAGGATAACGAGCACTCATACGGTCCCCTCGGGCTGCTCTTCCACCGGTGTGTCCACGGGAATCGGTTTGTCGCGACCGCAAGGCCTAAGATGCACTTTGATCGTGCCCGACGGGCGAGATGGCGGATCATCGAGGCAAGCGTCCCAGTCGAGCACATCAGACGCGGCAGAGGTCTTACCGCTTCGTTCGGAGTCGTCGGAAACACCCGCACTTGGCGATTTCCTCTCGTTTTCGGATTGAGCCATCAGAACATTCTCCTAGCCAAGTGTAGCCACCCATGCGATGCTAGCACCTCTACTCCCCCAAGTTCGGCGGAGCGGGCCGTTATTCTAACGTCGGTCAGCGCGGGGCGACAAGATCAGTTCCGGGCGGCTCCCGATGAAGCCCCCGTTCGTTTCCGAAGTCATTTCGGTTTGTCTTCTTGATGTCAGTTTGGGCGCCAGGCGCGACCACCGGTCGCGGCTTTGTGCGGTGGATCACCAGCGCTTCGGCGGGGAATCGCCGCCGGCGCGGGTGATCATGAACATGTAGGCTGCGGCGTCTATGTCGACGCTGATCGAACGGGCGCTGCCGTCGGCGAAGACGTGGTTGACGACGCCCGGGTGATGGCTGCTGGGGCCGTAGAAGACCGCGTTGGAATCGAAGTCGTCCGACGCGCCCCGCTCGGCCACCGAGTCGTAGTAGGGCGTTTCCTCGTAATCCCAGTTGAGATAGGTGCGGTTGTACTTGGCGGGGATCGTCGTCTCGGAGTCCCATTTGTCCGGCGTGTATCCGCGGGGGTGGTAGTACGCGGACTTCTTATCGAAGAAGCGTTTGCCGCCCAGATCACGGGCCGGGATACCTACCACGGCGGCCTCCGTGCCGATCATCCAGCGGCTGCGATACTGTTCGGTCGTCTCGGCCAACAAGATCGTGTTTGAATAGCCGTCTCCAGCGAACGCCGTGTGGCCGTGTTTCGATCCCGGGTAGATGGCGCCGTCGGGGTGAATGTCGGCTTCGCCATAGAGCGGTTTTGCAGGCTGGTCCGTCGCGGCCAGGTAACTCTCGATGTGCGTGGCCGTCATTGCCTTGTAGTTGGTGATCGTCTCGCGCTCCGTTTTCGGATTCACGTATCTATCACCGGCGAATGCGGGACATATAGATATATCCATCGATTGTCCCATGGCCACCATATTCGGATGGGTTGGGTCGTCCATTGCCTCGGTGGGATACCCCCCTTGGATGTCCAACGTGCTGTGCAATGCGCCGTGTCCAAGGTACGGCAACAGGTCGACGCACCAACTCCAGCCTGTGCCGGGCATGCCGTTCATGGCGCTGACTTGCCCCGTCTCCGGATCTTTCTCCACGCGGCAGGAAGCAGGAAAACGACGCCAAGCTCCTTCGAAGTTCTCGAACGCGATGGCCAACTGGTGCATGTTATTCAGACACTTGGCGCGATACGACGCCGGTCTCATGCCCCGCCTCCCCCCAAGAAATATCAGCCCTACCCCAAACAGCAGCACGAGGACCACGGTGGTCACGATCAGGTCTTTTAGCGTGAATCCGTTGCGACACGAACTTTCACTCATGGCTCGTCTCCCGAGGGTCAGGGTTTCCGCGGTCCCGGATCGCTCTCCGGGGCCAACGTACCACGGAAACATGGTAGCGGCAAGTCGGATCTCTTGGTGCTTGCCCCGGTGGCGGCGATGGTGCTAGAATCACCGGCGCGGTCGATCGCCGTGCCGACGACCGCCGAACGGATGGGTTACCGTGAACATCGAGGAGCCACGTTATGTTGCTTTCGTGTATGGAGAGCTTGCTTGCCGTCACTCTGGCCTTGGCGGCCGGCGCCGAGCATCACACGCTGGAGGTTTCACCGAACCTGATCCGAAACCACGGCTTCACCAAAGCCATCGACGAGGGGCTGCCGACGGACTGGACCGTGTGGAACCCGGTCTGGCAACCGGCCAGTTGTTCGTTTCGATGCACCGAAGGTGGACTGCTGGTCGAGGCGCCCGAGAGCCCGTTCGCCGTCGGAGGCGTGCGACAGGACATTCCGGGAATTAAGCCGGGGAATGCGTACGAGATTGGCGTTTCGTGTGTTCCGAAGAACGTCCCGTCGCCGTTTCGATCGATCTACGTCCGGTGGACCTGGACTCGCAACGGTAAACCGTTGCACCCGGCCGGCGCGTTGGTTCGCGGGCCGCTGGCGCCGCCCGAAGGGGATGTTGATCGGCAGTCGTTGCGCGTCAGGGGCGTGCTGCGGTTCGAGGATGTCCTGATCGCGCCGGAAGAGGCCGATGGGGCTCAACTCTCACTCGAAGTAAAGTGGCCCCGGGGCGGTTCCGTACTTTGGCCGATGGCCCACGTCTTTTCAGCAACCCCGCCGCCGCCGCGGAAAGTGAAGATCGGCACCGTCTTCCTCCGGCCTCGGGGCAGCACGCCCGAAAAGAACCTCGAACTGTTCTGCGAGCAGATCGACGCGGCCGGCAAGCTGAAGCTGGATATCCTCTGCCTCGGCGAAGCGATCACCATGGTCGGCACCTCGAAAACCGTCAACGACGTGGCCGAGCCGATCCCGGGGCCTTCGACCGAGCGGCTTGGCAAGGCGGCGCGGCAGAACAAGCTCTGGGTCGTCGCCGGGT
The DNA here is from genome assembly GCA_013202865.1 of Candidatus Nealsoniibacteriota bacterium. Classification (GTDB taxonomy): domain Bacteria; phylum Planctomycetota; class Planctomycetia; order Pirellulales; family Thermoguttaceae; genus JABMRB01. The sequence goes on from JABMRB010000785.1 coordinate 20,796, forward strand.
TGACCGAACGCGACGGGAAGCGGATCTACAACACGGCCGTGCTGCTCGACCGCCAGGGCAAGCTGGCCGGCAAGTATCGCAAGGTCCACCTGCCGCGGGAGGAATGGAAGAAAGGGATCACGCCGGGCAGCGAGTATCCGGTCTTCCAGACCGACTTCGGCACGGTGGCGATCCAGATCTGTTACGATTGGTTCTTTCCCGAGTCGCACACGATATTCGCATTGCATGGGGCCGAGATCATCTTCGCACCCACCTGGGGCAACACGCTGCCGGACGACGACGGCATGGCACGCGGCGAGACGGTCTTCCGCGTCCGCGCCCGGGACAACGGCGTCTACCTCGTTCCGTCGGTCTACGACGGCAGCAGCATGGTGATCGACCCGCTGGGCCGAATCCTTGCATCGAACAAGGGCCGCGACGGCGTCTTCTGGGCCGAGGTCGACTTGAACCGCCGCGAGCGTCTCCGCTGGGTCGGCCATTGGGGCTCGATCGGCCCAAGGCACCGGATGCCGGAAACGTATGGGGCGATGTTGGGCGATGCGCCGTGAACTGGTAGCTACGGTCGCCAGACCGTGGTTTGAGCGGCGCGCCCACGGTCTGGCGACCGTAGCTACCCTAGCGGCCTCTTGGGGTGGAAATTAGCGGCGGGTCGCTATATAGTATGGATAGTCGGGTGACGTCCGCCCGGTTTTCGTTTGTGCTATCAGAAGGGCCGATCATGAAAGAGCAGACTCGCGAGGAACCCAAGATCGTGGCCGCCGCGGAGCGGCAGATGCAGGCTTGGGTTAAAACTGCCGAAATCCAGGAACAGACGATCCGCGACCAAGGGGCTCAGAACGTCTGCGATCAGATCGGCAAGTTCCTGACCATTTCGCGGGAGGAGGGGGCCGGCGGAAGCGAAATCGCACAGCTCGTCGGCGAGAAACTGGGCTGGGAGGTGCTCGATAAGAACCTGTTGGACCGCGTCGGCGAGCGGCTGCAATGCTCCCGGGCGATGCTCGAACTGGTCGACGAGACGCCCGGCAACTGGGTCCTCGACGTGCTGGGCGGCTGGATGGACAAGCAGATCGTTTCGCAGGAGAAGTACGTAGTCCACCTGGGCCGCGTTGTGTTGGCGGCCGCTCGCCGCGGCAACGTCGTGCTGGTCGGTCGCGGCGCGCAGTTCCTCCTGCCGCGCGAGAAAGGGCTCTGCGTGCGGATCATCGCGCCGAAGAAGTTTCGCGCCGAGCGGATCGCCGCGGGCAGGAATCTCGACGCGGCCGCCGCACGGAAACTGGTCGACGAGACCGACCTGGGCCGTCGCGAGTTCGCCCAGCGGTTCTTCCATCACGAGATCGACGACCCGCACCATTACGATCTGGTGATCAACGCCGAGCGGATCGGTCCGGACGACGCGGCCGATACGATTGCGCAGGCGCTCGCGCGGGTGTCGGTGTAGCCGTAGCTCCGCAAGGCCCCGACTATACGGGCCAATCCAGTATCCGATAATCGGCGTCGGGCTCTTCGGGCGAGTCGTCCCGGTCGGCCAACTGTTCGAGCGCGAGCAGCCAGGCCCATTGCTCGATGACCGGGTCCGTGGCGGACGACGCTGCGGCGGCCGGCTCGGCAGCAGCGGGCTCGTTCGACAAGTCGATCAGATGCACGGAGTTGAAGAAACCGGTTTGGTTATTTCGGGCCAGCAACACGTCAATGGCGTTGACGAACGTGTCGCGATTGTAGTCGAAGCGGAACTCGACGCTTGCAGGAGCGAGGAAATCGCGGGGATTGTTCCGCGCCAGCAGCAGGTCGGTGATGGTGACGTCTGCGTTGCTCAGAGAATCACCCGAGTCGGCCACGGCGTTGCCGAAATAGAACACGTCGTCGACCGCCATTCCGAGCTTGGCCGAAGAAACGGTCACTTGCAGCCACTCGTTGCGGATCGCGCCGTCTTCCCAGACGATCGACACGCGATCCGTATCGTTCTTGCCCGCCCCGGGGTGGAAGGTCACGGAACTCGGCTCGGCGGCCGCGATCCAATTCCACTGGCCCGGCGGATCGTCGTCGCCTACGCGGAACTGGAAGTCGCCGCCGTCGGGGATCACGCCGTCGGGCAGGTTCGCCAAGTCAACCATGATTCCGTTGATGCCACGGTCGTAACTCGTGTAGTTGGCAAACTTGGCCGGGCTGCCGGGCCTCAAAGCCACCTTATCGGTGGCGATCGCAAGGTCGTCGCCGGTCGGGCCGCCGGTGTCGAACGTCGAATTGTTATAGAACACGTAGCGACCGTCAATGCGTGGCTGGAAGACGAAAGAAGCCGTTCCGGGACTGGGGATCTCGGCCGTCCAGTTGTCGACGTGATCGCCCCAGACGCTCGGATCGATCCGGTGCAGCGAGAGCCCGTTGCCGTCGACGCCGCCGGGCCAGAGGAAGTTGTCTTCGTAGCGGATTTCGTCGACCAGCAGGTGCGGGACGTAATAGGGTTCGTAGTTGGGCGGCGCGTCCGGCGCTTGCAGCCGCACTCGTTCGCCGCCGTTGTCCAGACTGCCCTTGTATCCACCCACCAGCGTTACCGACTCGTCAAGGCCGTAGTAATCGCGGAAGGCAGCGATACGGGCCTCGTTCTCCGGCTTGTCGGGGTTGAACGACAAGACGACGATCGCCTGGCCCGGGGCGATCGTCAGGCCCTCGTCGAACCCCATCTCGACACCGCCGGAGAGACGCCAGTCGGACAGGTAGTCGTATCCCGGGACGTGCGGGTTGGGTAGAAGCTGGGCCAGGATAATCGTCTCGGCGGACGGGTTGCAAATCTCGACGAACTCCAGATCGCCCTCTGCCGCCGGCTGGACGGAGACGGTGCCGAACGAACTGATGCTGCCCGCCGTACCGATACCCAACAGACCGTCGTGCAGCGTTTCGCCGAAATCGAACTGCAACATCTGGTCGCCCTCGACGAACAGCGTGGCCATGGAGCCAACTGCGCGAAGCTTCAGATCGTAGTTCACGCCGGCCACGACGAGATCGTCGCCGACGGCGTCGATGATCCATCCGGTGTCGTTGCGGTGGCCGATCCGCCACTCGCCGGCATCGGCAAATGCCCCCGCGAACTTGAAATCGGTCGGGCTGTGATAGTCGAAAATCAGCAGGCCGTTGGAGCCGTAGCCGCCGGCGGCCGGGGTCGAGCGGACACTGCCCTGGAGCACGTAGTCCGGCAGCAGCGGGTCGGCCAGATCGATCGTGGCGACGGAGTCCCCGCCGGGAGTGAAGGGAGTGACGTCGTATCGCTCCGCGGCCACGGCCCAATTGCCGAGCACCTCGGTGAAGCGGTCCTCGCCGCCGAAGGCAAAATTCTCGTGGAAGATGCCGGGATAGTATTGCAGCTCGCTGATAATCAGCGGACCGACGAGCGGGCCGCTATTGGCGCTGCCGAGGGTCGGGCTCGTCATCGGATACATCACGCCGCCGCCGTTGGGCCAGCGGCCCCACGACTGGGCGTTGGCTTGCACGCCCGTGCCGACGTGATCGCCGAAGTGCGTCAGGTTGCCTGCTGCGTCGGCCTTCATCAACCAGACGTCGTCGCTGTGCGCGCTGTCGATAGCGAAATGGTGGGGATCCGGAATCTCCGCATTCGGATCGGGGTTGAAGTCGTACTCGGTTACGACCAGGTATCCGCCGACGGCGATCATCGATTTGGCCGGGTCGCTGAACGGGAATCGGTACTTCTTGTAGTTGCCCGTCAGGTACGTCGAATCCCAGCCCCACTGGTCGCTGAGGTACCATCCTGCGAGGTCGATCACGGAGTCGGTTACGTTGTGCAGTTCGATGGAATCGGTGGCGGGCCAGTCGGTGTGGGAGAGCACTTCGTTGATGACGACACCCTGGTGCGGCGCCGGATCGGCACCGGGAGTGCCCCCGTAGGCGACGCTGGACTGCCAGTTCTCGCCGTCTTCGAGGTAGTCAATTCGCAACGTTGCGTCGGCCGGCACCGCGGCCGGGTCGATCAACTCGAGCGTGGCACCCTTGCCGTCGGGCCGTCCCGGCCAGGCCCCGCTGTCGCTATACTTGAAATCGGCGATCGACCGCAGTGCCCCGTCCTGCAACGAGATCCCTTCCCCGGCGCTGTTCAACAGGCCTTCGTATCGGCCGGCGACGTTGATACCCGAGCCGTATCGGGCCTGAAACGCCGCCGGGTTGTTGACCACGACGACGTACTCGCCCGCGGCAAGGCTCGTCACGTCGCTGTCGGTGAAATCGAAGCGGACGCCGTCGACCAGTTCCACACCGATCAGGTCGACGGGCGCGCCGCTGGTGTTCTGCAACTCGATGAACTCGAAGTCCTGGCTCACCAGTGCGGAATTGATCGCCAGTTCGGCGGGCGTCGGATCGTGGGGGTTGTAGTTGATTTCGGTGATCGTCAGCCCGGGTGCGTCGCCGGTGACGAACGTCGAGGTCGTCGGGCCGCTCCATTCGGGCTCGGAGGTCAACTTAGGTATGCCGGGGAAGGCCGTGTGGTTGGTGGAATAGGATCGGGCGATGATCCGCGTGTTGGAATCGACGTGGATCTGCAACCCGGGCGTGTAGACCGAGGCGTTGGCATAGATCCCGCCGCCGCTGTTGCGGGGGTCGTGGCCGTCGGTCGTGTAGTAGACGGTGGTGCCGCTGGGAACCGCCAGCGTGACCGACACGTTGCCGGCAATCACGCCGCCGCCGTGGCTGATCCCGGGCATGGGGGCGAATTTCCCGTCGACCCATGTGGTCCGCCTCTGGAGCCAGTCTTTCATCCAGTCGATTTCCCCTTGGTACGTGGCGGGGAAGGGGGTATTGTTCTTGGGCCTGACGCCGGACCACTTGTCGAAGTTTCGGACTTGGGCCTCCTGGAGTTCCGCGGCCATCGAATCGATGATGGCGTCCATGTTGGCGGAGCTGAAGGCCCCCTGGCGCCACGCTTGCCATTGATCGATGTACCGCTGGTCGAAGTCGATGTCCTGGAAGAGCCTGTTGAACCAGGAATAGGTGAAGAACGTGGTGTCCCAACTCGTCGGGTCCCAGGCTCGGTTGTCGTCGTCGCATCCCATCGTGCGGTCGGCGTCCCAGAGCGGCCCGTATTCGAGCAGGCCTTCGCGATCCTTGTGGAGGTAGCCGCTGAGCCGGAAGGCGTCGGGGTCCTTCATCAGCATTCTGAGGATGTTCTGGTTGATTGCGGACTCGACGTCGAGGTAGGCGGCATAGCCGAGATCGGGATCCTTGAAGTTCGAGCCGTTCAGCGCGGTGGCAAAGTCGTCAATGTACTTCTTAATATATGCCTTTTGAGCCGTCGTGATGTCGTTTTTTTCCTTGGGGTCGACGTAGTTCAGGGAACCTTGTCCGCCGGCGGAGAAGCCGCTGTCGCCCGGGTCGCGGCGGTCGACCTTGATGATGAACCCGCCGGTGACCTCCGGCTCGGCGTTGTCACCCGGTTCGAGGTTCGCCACGTCGACGCGGTCGGGGCCCCGTTTGATCTTCTCCATCCAGACGTAGACGCCCCGATAGTCGTCTTGCCGCAACGAGCCGCCGCCCATGTTGAAGAACACTTCGACAAACTGCGTCCGCACGGCATAGTGGTCGACCTGATTGCTCAACTCGTAAATGAAAGCATTGCGGATCAACGCCCGGTCGAAGTTGTAGGGGCCGTAGAGCACCCAATCGGAGTCGGCCGGCATCCCTAGCGGCGCGATATCGACATCGTCGTTGATCTCCTGCTGCCACGCCTCGATCGAATAGGAGACCTTGTCCCGGCCGCCGGTGCTGGAGCCGCGGGTCTTGATGCCGATTCGCGTCTCGACGTCCATCCCGGTGGTCATCGAACTGCGGCCACCGGCGGTATCGAAGATTGCCATGTAGGCCGGGCGTTGCGACGTGGGCTTCCCGCCGCTGAAATCATCGAGCACGATAATCGGCAGATCGGACGTGAAGTTCTGCACGTAGGCGTCGCCCAACGCCACGTAAGTCTCGGTAGCCACGGGCCCCGGCGATTGCCCCGGCTGGAACGCCCGGGCACGGAGCTGCTGCGTGGTGTTGATCGTGATCGGGCCGGTGTACTGCGGCGACGACTCGACCGGGAGCGTCTCGTCGAGTGTGTAGCGGATCACGGCGCCGGCGGCCGCGGTCGTGATCTCCGCAACCATGGAACCGACGAAGGTACCGCCGGGCGTGAGGATCTCGACCGGCGCCGAGGGAGCCGGATACCCCTGCGAATTGACCGCCTCGGGCGTCGAGTTATCGAAGAACTGGCGGCTGTTGCGCAGCAGGTCCGGCAGGATCAGGAAGTCGGCATCGGCGGCACTGACGTTCAGGCCATGCAGGGCCAACACGTTTTCACCCGCCCGCAATACGTTCAGGTGGGCGGAGATGTCGAATTCCACGGAGGTGAGCGACTCGGCGACGCTACGAGCGGCGGTGGCCGTGGAGTTCCATACGGGCGCTGCGGGGGCGTTGTCTTCGGCCACTTTGACGCCGTTGACGTAGGCGACGAACCCGTCGTTGTACTTCATCTGCAGTCGCATCATGTCCAGCAGTTGCGGGTCCTCGACCTCGAAGGGAATCCGGACCCACGCCGAGGCGTTCTGCTCGTGCATCTGCTCCTCGACGTCGATCTGCACGGCGACGCCGACGCCGGTCGACGCGGTGTCGAACCCGACCGCGGTCGAGAGCTTGCGGATGAACGGTATCTCCAAGGCGCCGGTGTGTTGGCCCATCGATTTCGGGGAAG
>JABMRB010000786.1 GCA_013202865.1 Candidatus Nealsoniibacteriota bacterium
CGGGACGCGGCGGGTGATGGAACTGGCCGCCGAACTGCCGTCGCGGCCGAGGGTGCTGTTTGTCAGCAGTTCTCACGTTTACGCGCCGGTGACGACCGAGACGCCCGTGGTCGATGAATCGGCGCCGCTTCAACCGCAGCGAGGCTACGGCCGGTCGAAACTGGCCGCCGAGGCCGAGGTCCGCCGGGCGGTGGAAGAACTCGGCTGCGACGCGGTCGTCACCCGCAGCTTCCAGCACACGGGCCCGCGGCAGAACCCGCGGATGATGCTGCCGCAATGGGCCCGGCAGTTCGCGCTGGCCGGTTCGGAGCCGGTCGAGGTCCACACCCGCGACGCGATGATCGACCTGACCGACGTCCGCGACGTGGTCCGCGCCTATCGGCTGCTGATCGAGCGCGGCACCCGAGGCGAGGTCTACAACGTAGGCTCCGGCGTGGCCGTTCGTAGCGGCGACGTACTCGACGTGCTCCGCAACCTGGCCGACCCGCAGCGTCCGATCGTCGAGCTACACCCCGGCCGAAAGCAGGACCCCATCGCAAACATCGACCGCCTCGTACAATCCACCGGCTGGCAGCCGATCGTGCCGATCGAAACAACCGTCGCCGACACGTTGGCGTGGTGGCGCAGTCGCTAACAAAGCCGCGACCGGTGGTCGCGCCCGCGCCAATCAGAACTCCGTCTCATCAATCTTCTCCGCCCCATCGCGAGTCAACATCGCGCAGAGCGTCTTCGACGATAGCCCGTCGGGCAGAAACCGAGGCGACGCGTCAGCAAAGAGTACATTGACGCCGCCCTTCTATCTGGTCTGCGGGACAGCGGGCAAGAACGCCGCCGCCAGCAGCAGCAAGACAGTCAGTAGCAAGACAGCCAGACTGGCGCGCCGAGTCCGGCGTACCGAGAGACCGGCACCGATCAATGAGGACACGACAAACAGGATACCAAGCCCCCAGCCGAAGCACGTTCCGATGACGCAGATGCTGATCCACCACAACGTGAAGATCATCAGTTGCGTCAGCGTGAGCTGAAACGGTTGCCGCCGGTCGCGTTGCACCGCCGGCTGTTCGTTCTGTTGGCTCATGGGACCCGATCCGGATGAGGCCGTGTGCGATGTGGTCCGTCGACCGTTAGTATTCTACGCTGTCAATCTTCTCCGCACCAGTGCGGGTCAACATCGCGCGGAGCGTCTTCGGCGAGAGTCCGTCGGGCAGAAACCGAATCGATCCGTCGGCAAAGCTCACATTGGCGCCGCCCGGGTGGCCGCTGGAAATGCCTTGCCCGGCCTTCGAGTTGATCCGCGGCGGCATCTGCGTCACGTGCAGGTCGCGGGGTTCGATCCAGGAGATCCCGGAGTTGGTCACTTCGACTACCAAGAGCGTGTTCTCGGGCCCGTCGGCGAAATCCTCGTCAAGGTTGGTCGACGCCCTCCCGGGCCACGGCGTATCCGGCCCGACGACCGCAACGTAGTTGGTTGTTGTCCTGCCGTTCTGCCCGTCGGATGGACACTGAAATGTCTGCACCGGGATCTTGCCCAGCTTGCTGTTGTTGGGACCGTTCCAAGGTTCGTCAAAATGGTAGGCGTCGTAGAGGTCCTGCTCTCCCACATACGGAAGAATCAGCACCCGCCAACTATGCATCGGCCGGCCCGCGTCGTCCGTTACGTAGGCGGGCGGGAAGCATCCGTACTCTTCGTGGTAGACGCAAAGGGCGGTGCCGATCTGTTTTAGGTTGTTCGGACACGAGCAAGGTGGATCCGATTCGCGAGAAGTTGTCAGCGCCGGCAACAACAGAGCCAACAACACTCCGAGACACAGTAGACCGCCGACGATCGTAGCTACCACCGGATGTCTTCGGCTGCAAACAATCCCCGCGACCGCCAGGGATAACACCAACACGCCCACCAGCACACCCACGCCAAACTGTGCAGCAACCGCACAACCGCCGGCCCAGAGCGTGGTAACGACAAGAAGCTGCTTCAACGTGAACTGCCACGGGCCCTTTCGCGGGGTCACCGTCGGGCGCATTTGCTCGCTCATAAGAGTTTCGCCACCAGAATCGACCGCTGCCCGGCCCGTCTCGTTATTGTACCGCCCTACCGGTCATGAGGAAAGGGCCGCTCATGGCCGGGACGCGGCAGCCACGGATGTTCAACGGCGCGAGGCCGCGCGTATCCCAGGTTTGTCGGCGTCAGGCTGGGCTGCATCACTGCCTCGCCTCAACAATCCCTTCCCAATCCAATACAACGCTGCACCGATGAAACAATAGGCGAACGCCGGGAGGGGCCCCATGATGAACCAGCCCAAGCGAGGAGGCGCAACGACTGTGGTGACGGAACCGTCCTTGTCACGGCGGGTAACGTGCGGGTAAATCAAACCTAGACGAACTGAGTAGACTCGGCCGTCCGCGTCCACGCATTGGGCGTACGAGCGATTGGCCTTGTCGGGGTCGGGCTCGAAGTCCCGCGGAAAAGTCCGTGCCTCAAGAAGCTCGCCCTCTGAGGAGTACCTGTATACGGTTTCGCCATACACGAGCACTTCGAGTTCATCCTCTTGATTGACTCGAATGTCATAGTTGCGAACACCGCTGACCGGCCAACCTCGTAGGTACTCGCCGTCCGGCGAATAGACTTGAATCCGATGATAGAACGCCGATGCGCAGTAGACGCGTCCCCTGCTGTCGACGGCCACCGACTCCAATTGCCCAAGCGGCAAAGGGATCGAAGACGGTATCCATTGAGAGATGAAGAACATTCCGGCAGACGTGATGATGCCGAAGCCGATCGAAACCCACGCCGCGATGAGGACGCGCCGACCGGTTGGCTTCTGTTGAAGCATCGTGAGGTACTCCTTGACTGTTAGCGGATGGAGAACAGGTTCATTGGTCAACCGGATCGTTTGCGTGCAACGCCACGAGCGCCTGGCCTCAAGTCTACACGTTCCCCCCTACCCCCGCCATTGCGTCTCATCCACGGTCGTCTTGAAATCCGCTTCGACGCGATCCGGCACGGGCTCGTCGGCTACTTCCGCGAGGTCTTCGGCGGTGGGGTGGCCGATGTAGATCATGCCTTCGCGGGGACATTTCTCCAACGCGGCAGTGAAGTCGGTGGTTGTGTCGTAGCGGTCGTAGTCGATCGTCGGGAGGTTGCCGTCCATGACCATGACGTCGCAGCGACGCGTGCAACTCGAACAGCCGATGCAGCCGACCGTGCAGACACGCTTCACGTCCGGGCCCTTGTCCTGGTTGGAACAGGCGACGACCATCATCCGCTCGACCTTCAGCGGGACCATCGTGATCAGGCTCCGCGGACACGTCCGGGCACAGGCTTTGCAGCCGATGCACTTGCGGTAGTCGACGGTGGCCAGGCCGTTTTCGATCTGGATCGCGTCGTAGTTGCACGCCGCGGCACAGTCGCCCATTCCCAGGCAGCCGAACGTGCAGCCTTGCAGTCCGGCGACCAGATTGGCGGCCGCACAGGTCGGTTCCCCGCGATAGGGCGTCTGGCCGAGGCGGGCGTTGCGCCCGGCCGCGCAGTGGATCACGGCCCGGTAGGGATGCGATTGGTCCGCGTCGACGCCCATGATCCGCGCGAGTTCTTTCGCACAGCCGGTACCGCCGGGTGCGCAGAGCGTGACGTCGGCTTCGCCGCGGGCAACGGCCTCAGCGTAGTCGCTGCACCCGATCAGTCCGCACCCGCCGCAGTTGGCGCCCGGCAGGACATCGAGCAGGGCCTCGACCTTAGGCTCGACCTCGACGCGGAACGCCCGATTTGCCCAGCCGAGCACGCAAGCCATGGCAACGGCCAATAAAGCCAGTACGACGGCAGCGAGCACGATGGTGGTGGTGGTGACGATCATGGTGGGAAGTTGGTTGGCGGTGGAATGGTTATGGTGTAAGGAGGGAAGAGGGGAAAGGGGGGAGAAGGGAAGGAGGAAGAGCAGGAAAGAAGCCTGATGTATTTCATACATGCTTCTCGTCCAATCAACCATCACGCAACCCGTCACACACCCTCTTCTTCTTCCTTTCTTCCTTTCTTCTTTTCTTTCTTTCTCGCTTCCTTGCTTCTTCTTTTCTTCCCTTCTCCCCCCTTTCCCCTCTTCCCTTCTACCCCTCTCCCTCTTTCCTTGCGTATCGGTTCTCACTCGACCAGTTTCCGGATCGCCTCCTTGATCCCGCTATCGACGCCGGTGAAGCCCATGAAGGCCATGGCCATGATGCCGGCGGTGATCAGGCTGACGCCGGCACCGCGGAGCGGCTTGGGGACGTCGGCCATTTCGAGTTCTTCGCGGATGCCGGCCATCAACGTGATCGCGATCGTGAAACCCAGCCCGCCGGCCACTGCCAGCGTGAGCGCTTCGTGCAGGCCCCAGAGCCTGGCCGGGTCGGGGTCGGCCAGATGCTTCATGATTTCCAGGCAGGCGAACAGGATCGCACAGTTGGTGGTGATCAGCGGCAGGAACACGCCGAACGACTTATACAGCGGCGGGAAG
>JABMRB010000787.1 GCA_013202865.1 Candidatus Nealsoniibacteriota bacterium
GTACGAGACCCACGCGGGAAAAGGCGACGTCCATCGGCACGCGTGGGTCTCGTACCTCGCCCCACCCTACAAAACACCTCACAACCGGAGCACGTTATGAGTTTCAAGGGAGAAGTTAAGGCCTCGGCCGGCTGGAACTGGAACGAGGGGGCGATCGACAACGACCGGCTCGACTACGCCGAACAACTGCTCGACGGCAACGGCGACAATCAGGCCGAGGCCGCCTGGCACGAAGCAAGCGAGACGTTGCTGCAAGGGACGTCGACCACGCTCGACCTGAGCAACTTGACGCGGACCGTGCTCGGCGACGCCCACGCCGTCACGCTGCTTACGGTCAAGGCCCTGCTGATCGTCAACGAGAGCACGGGCGCCGGCGAACTGATCGTCGGCGACGCGGCCTCGGACGTCTGGTCCGCACCGCTTGGCTCCGCCACCGACCAGCTCATCGTGCCGCCCGACAGCCCGCTGTTGCTCGCCAACCGCAACGGCGGCTGGGCCGTGGACTCCTCGAACCGGAACCTCAAGCTGACCGCCTCCGGCGACGACGTAACCTATTCGATCGCCGTGCTCGGCACCATCACGGCAGCCGGCTCTGGAAGCTGATAGGTAGGACGGATTTTCAATCCGTCCCACATCCAAGGAGATACCAACATGACCGTTGCCTTCAAAGAACTTGCCGGCTCGCCGGTAGAAACCTACGGCCCTGAAGGACTGAAAGCCGAGCGCGTGCTACTATGCGCATGGGACGATCGGGAAACGGTCGTCGCGGGGCTGCTGGGCGACGGCTACGAATACGGCGGCGACGGCCGGGCTCAATACCCCGATAAGCCGGACGTCGTGGCGATCCGCGCTCGCTGCGAACCGATCACCGACGACGTCGACGCACAAACGCTCAACGACCTGACCGAAGGGCTCAACCGATACAACGGATTCGCCAAGATCACGGTTCACTACGAGTTCCTTTCGGCCGCTGAACGTAGCGACCTGCCAGCCACCGAGAAAGGAACGTTCCTGACCTACCGGCAGGACTACGGCGTCGAAACGATGAAACTCTCCGGCGACAGCTTCACCTGGGAGGACGAGCCGAGCGAGTGGGTGCCCGAGGCGGCCGTGCCGGCAATCCGCGTTGCGGTGGTCAAGCACCGGCTGACCTGGCATCGGGCGGTTCGCCCGCCATGGCAAACGATCCGCACGCGCATCGGTACGGTCAACGACGCGGAGTTTCTCGGCGCGGCCGCGGGCACTGTATTGCTCGACGGCGCCACGGCCGAGCGGGAGTTCATCCGCATCGGGCAGTTGAACGAGGCCGAGTTCGCCTGGCGGCTCGGCTACACGTTTCGCGAACGGGCCGTGAAGACGGGCGACGGCAGCATCGTCGGTTTCAATCACGCCTACCGGTCGCTGCCGGTCGACGCCCCCGACTGGGACCGATTGATCTACGGGGCAAGCAATCCGCCCTATCCGTCGAGCGATTTCCTGCCGCTGTTCCAGTTCGAGGCCGATACGGATGCCTGAGCACGTCTTTGTCTGCGGTTATCCGGGCGACGTCGGCGGGGCCAACACCGAGTTGTGGCACACGGTCAAGCTCTGGCGGCGGTTCGGCATGGCGGTCACGCTGATTCCGACCTGGAAGGCCGATCCCGCATGGCAACGCCGGCTGGAAGAGATCGGCTGCCGGACCGTCGAGAGCAACCCCGACAACCTGCCCAACGTCGCGGGCCTGGCCGGCAGCGTCGTGGTCTCGATGTGCAACACGAAGTTCCTCGACGCCGCCGAGCGGTTTCGCGAACTGAACTGCACGATCGCTTGGGTCGGCTGTATGAACTGGCTCTTCCCCAAGGAACGGTTGCACTATCGCCGGTGCGGCCCGTTCGACCGCTACGTCTTCCAGAGCCGCCACCAACACGATCAACTTGTGCCCCAATTGCGGCGGTACGGATACGACGACCGTCAAGGGCACGTGATCCGCGGGGCGTTTGCGATCGAGGAGTTCGCCTTTCGGCCCCGGCCGCACGCTGTCGGCGAGAGTTTCACGATCGGGCGGATCAGCCGGGCGAAGGCCGACAAGTTTTCGCCGCGGACCTGGCAGATTTACGGTCGGGTGCCGCATCCGGTCCGCATGCGGGTGTTGGGCTGGGCCGACGAGGTTCGCAAGCGGGTCGGCCCGCCGCCGCGTTGGGCGCAATGTCTGCCCGAAGGGAACCAGCCACCGCAGGAAATGCTCGCCACGTTGCACGCGATGGTCCATGCCACCGGACAGGCCGTCGAAAACTGGCCCCGCGTGGGGCTGGAGGCGATGGCGGCCGGCGTGCCGGTCGTTACGGATAACCGGGGCGGATGGCCGGAGATGATCCGGCACGGCGAGACCGGTTACCTCTGCAACGACGCCGATCAGTTCGCCTACTACACGGCCCGGCTCGCCTACGACGAAACGCATCGCCAGCAAATCGCACGTCAAGCCCGGGCGTCGCTGGAAAGCGAGCTGGCCGATCCGCAAACCATCTGGACCGCTTGGCAAGAACCACTTAGCCCCCCGTGAATACACGGGGGGGAACGATCAGGGCCAGCGCACACTAAGTTGTTTGTCCCGTAAGGACTTGCGTCAGAAAATCGACA
>JABMRB010000788.1 GCA_013202865.1 Candidatus Nealsoniibacteriota bacterium
GGGGAGTGGGGAGTGGGGAGTGGGGAGTGGGGAGTGGGGAGAGTTGTTCTGGTTCGAGGGCACCGCCTCCGTGGCGGTTACCTGGCTTGTGTCTGCATGAACCAAACGGGATCCATGTGGTTGATCCACGAGACGCCGAGCAGTCCCACCGCAGCGGCTAGGAATCCTAGGACGCACCCGGCTAGAATCCAATCGCTATTGTCGCTCAGGCAGCCGATCGCCGCACCGACCGCAGCCGCACACGGCAATACGAGCAGCGTGGTCACCATGTCGCTCCCGACGTCCATCGCGACTCTTACGATGATGAAGGCCAGTTGCATGAAGAAGAGGCAGAGAAACAGCGATAAGAGGCCGAAGCGACCGAATCTTGGAGATCGTGGCTCGGGTTTCGATTTCGTCATGCCGGTCCAAGTGTCTCGCTGCTGGCACACTACTGCTCTTTTTCCTTCTTCTCATAGAACTGCGACAAGTTGATCCCGCCACGGAGTTCTTCTTCGAGCAGCTTGATGCGGCTCTCCAGACGTCCGAGCCGCTGCTGCATGGCGGGCAATACGTCGGGGCCCTTGTCTTGCGGCTGCTGCCGCGGCACGCTCGGATAGCCGAGATGACGCGCCAGGGCGGCGAATAGATACAGCGGGTCCTTGCGGCGGTTGGCCAGCGCGATCCGGCCCTCCTTCTCGCCGAAGAGTACCGGTGCCTCCTCTTCGTCGCGCGTCCGGCGATAGACCTCGCTGCGGACGTAGATCATGTCGGCCAGATCGAACAGACCGATCTGGTGGCGGACCGTCAATATCCACTGGTGCCAGTCGGCGTCGAAGATCGGGTCGTCGGCCATCGCACCCAGGCCGCGGTCGTAGCCAAGCCGGTTGCGGCAGAGTGCCTCGAACTGGTAGAGAAACATCCCCTGCCGGGTCGGTTCGCCGGCGCGATACTCGACCTCGCGACGAAGGACCTCCAGGCCCGTGCGGAAATCGAAACGGCCTTCCGGTTTCTCGGCTTCGGCAACGACGAAGGTCTGAAACGGTGTGAAATAGTGCGGCATCTTCGCCATGGCCGTGGCAAACTCACCGGTCAGACGCAGCTCGTCCAACATGAAATCGATCGCAAACGGCAGTTTCGTCGTCGAGAGGACCTCGTGACGGACGGCCCCGAGCAGTTCCTGCGTCGACATACCCTCCTGCATCCGCTGATGCAGAGTGCGGAAGAAGTAGGCCTGTTCAATGTATTCTTCGCGGTTGAGCATTGGTTCGTCCGGGATCGATTGGTCCGGTTTGTAGTGACCCGATTCATCGGGTCGAACCCTCCGAAACCGCATAAATGCGGTCACTACAAGCCATCGAGATAATCCTCGCAATAGCGTAGCGTCTGGGGCCCCTTGCTGCAATTGCGACCTCCCACGGCCGGGCCCACCCCCTATCTTGAACGTCGGCGGTGCGTACAATAGAAGTTGCCGCCGCGTACCCCCCACTCTGCCGTTGAGCGATGATGACCCCAATAGACGACAATCTGCCCGCCGCCTTGGCCCGACATGGCATCGACCTGCCCCAGCCGCAAGTCGACGTGCTACAGCGGTACTGCGAGCTGCTGTGGCAGTTCAACGAGAAGCTCAACCTCACGCGACACACCACCTACGAGAAGTTTGTCGCCCGGGATCTGGTCGACAGCCGGGCGATTGCCCAGTTTCTCCGGCCGGGTGAGGCGGTGCTCGACGTGGGTACCGGCGGCGGTGTGCCGGGCGTGGTGCTGGCCGTGCTTCGCGAGGACCTCAACGTCACGCTTTGCGAATCGGTAGGCAAGAAGGCCAAGGCGGTCGGCGAAATCCTCGGTTCGCTGGGGCTCGACGTGCCGGTCGTCCACGGCCGGGCCGAAGATCTGTTGACCGATCACCGGTTCAACACGCTGGTGATCCGCGCGGTGGCCCGGCTCCGGAAGCTGCTGACCTGGTTCGGCCCCCACTGGAGTGCCTTCGATCGAATGCTTGTGCTGAAGGGCCCTTCGTGGGTCGAAGAACGGGGCGAGGCAAGGCATCACGGGCTAATGAAGAGCTTGGCTCTGCGGAAACTGGCCAGCTATCCCCTGCCCGGCAGTGACGGCGAGAGCGTGTTGCTGCAAATCTGTCCGGTTGACAGGGTGGATCGGGCAACGGGGCAATAGCATCCACGACCGCCGCGAAAGGCCGCCCTTGCGGACGGCCTTTCGCCGTCGTCCACTCTTCTCGGATGGAGTTCGTAGCGTGGCGTGCTACACCTAGTGGCTCCGTCGGCGTCGTAGCAGGGTCAACATTGCGATCAGTCCGGCGCCGAGCAACATGACCAGTGTGCCGGGCTCGGGCACAACCACGAACGCCATGTCAAGCGAATGGCCACCGACTTCTCCGTACTCCCACAGCTCCTGCCAATGGACGTTGCCGGCCGCATCTTCGACGAAGAAGACCGCATCGTCGTTGAACTCCAGGTCTTGCAGCGTGGTTTTCCAGCCGATGCGTGGGCCTTGATAATCATCTCGCATCTTCACGGAGACGTCCAGCCAGTAGATCTCGCCCTCCCGCTGCACGAAGGGGTCCTGGATATCCATGATGTTGGCAAGATAGTAGAGATTGTGATCGTCCAGGCGCCAACCGTCGGGGCCAACCGTCGGGGTGGCAAAGCCCTGGACGCCCTGGCCGACGTTCGGACTGATGACGACCTGGACGGGATCGAAATTCCTCTCCCAGACCGGTGGATCCAAGGGCATACTGTAACCGGTGGGGCTCTCTGCGGCGGGAATGTCCTTGTGGATGCTCAGGTGGAAATACTCCATCCCGGCAAGCGCCTGTTGAGCAGGCTCACTGTCTCGATCACCCTCGACCGACACCCAGAGGTGGACGTCTTTGACGGGCCCGGTCCCGCCGCATTTCCAGTCGTCGGCCACGACGTTCGGCCAGACAATGTCGATGTCCCAGCCGAGCGGGTCAGGCATTTGGGGCCAGTGCATCTTGTGGCCGTCCTCCACAACCCAGTCTGCCGCCACGGGACACGCCAGTGCCCCAACAATCATCAGCGCAGTCAATACATTTCTCATGCTCAGTTCTCCTGCTTCTTGGGGCGGGTCCGGCGCGTAAGGCCATGCCAGGCGCACCGCGGCCGCCAATAAAATCGGACAAAAACACAATAGGGTGTCCGACGGTAAAGATGCGACTCGTTTCCTCGCCGAGCATGCGGCCACACACAATGCAGCCGCGCGCAACTGCTGCCTCCGTATCGTGGGGAACAGCTTCAGAAACGCCCGGTCGAATCTGTCGTCAGACGTAACGCAACATGCCTTGCGGCACCGAAGCCAACATTGCCTCATGGTCCAGAATAGGACGCCCTTTTTGTACTCACCCAACGTTCAAGGGAGAGTATAATATCCCTCCAATTATCATACTCGATTTGCGCCAGGGTGTCAAGGACCCTGCAGTTCTCGCGCTCGCATAGAGCGGCAGTACCCCGCCACAGTTCTATTCCGCTATAGATCCATAGAGTGGTATCCGGCGGCCTCTCCGCAACATTTGTCTGTATTTCCAGTGTTTCCTTCTCCAAATCGGCAAAATACCCCTTGACCCGGCCGCTCAACTGTCCTAAGATTGCTAATACAGTTGAGTACAGCGAGGTGACTATGGAATTCCGCATTGACCCGTCGAGCCGGCTGCCCATTTACCGGCAGTTGAGAAACCAGATCCGCGAGGCGGTCGCCCGCGGCAAGCTGGAACCGCTACAGCGGATGCCCTCGGTCCGCGAGCTCTCGCGGACCCTGGTCGTCAATCCGAACACGATCGCGCGGGTCTATACCGAGTTGGAACGAGAAGGGCTCTTGAACACGCGGCCCGGGTTGGGTGTTTTCGTGGCCCACCCCAAGGCGGAACTGACCGAAGAGGTCCGCGGGCAGCGGCTCGAAAGGCAACTCGACGAATTCCTCACCGAGGCCGTGCATCTGGGTTTCTCCTGCGAGCAGGTGGTCTCGTCGGTCACCGAGCGAGTCACGCAGTTCCGCTGGCAATCAGACGGTTCACAAGCGAGTTAGAACGAGGACAGGCCGCCATGCCCGACGTGATCGCTACCCATCGCCTGACCAAATACTACGGCCGCCAATGCGTCGTCGATTCGGTCGACCTGCGGGTGCCGCAGGGGGCCGTCTACGGATTGCTGGGCCGCAACGGGGCTGGCAAATCGACGATCATCAAGATGCTGCTCGGGTTGGTGCAACCGAACTTCGGGCGGGCCGAACTGCTCGGCGAAGACGTTGCCCGACTGCGGCCGGAGCACCGCGCACGAATCGCCTACCTGGCCGAGGGGCATCCGCTCTATCGTTGGATGACGGTGGCCGAGGCGGTCCGTTTCTATCGGTCGTTCCACCGGACGTTCAACGACGAGCTTCTCGAACAGATTCTCGACCATTTCGGGCTGTCACGGCGCGCGAAAATCCGTCGCCTCTCCAACGGCCAACGGGCCCAAGTATCCCTGGCGCTCGCCGTGGCACCCGATCCTGAACTGCTGATCCTCGACGACCCGACGCTCGGGCTGGACACGGTGGTCCGCCGCGATTTTCTCGAGTCGCTCGTGCAGATCATCCAGCGTCGCGGGCGGACGATCCTGTTCAGTTCGCACGTGCTCGGCGACGTCGAACGGGTGGCCGACCGGATCGGCATCCTCGTCGACGGCGTGTTGCGGGTCGATTGCCCGACCGACCACTTCAAGCAGTTGCTGCGGAAGGTCGTGCTGGAATTCGACGCCCCGCCGCCGGCGTTTCCCGCTTGTGCCGGGCTGGTCCACAACCGGCAGATGGGCAACAAGCTGGAGTTGGTCATCGTCGGTTTCGGCGACGAGCACCGCAAGGCGGCCGAGTCACTGAAACCTAAGTCGACGGAAGTGATGGAACTGAACCTGGAAGATGCATTTATCGCGTACACCCGCGGGCCGAACCGCTCGCTGCCGATCTTCATGGGAGACGAGTCCGATGACCAGTAGACTGCTGTACAAGGAATTCCGCGAGACGATCTGGATCGCGGCCGCCGCGATGGCCGTGGAACTCTTTTTCGGGTTCACCGCGACAAGCCTATCCTACCAGCCGATTCCGTTCATTCTCGACAGTTTTCCAAGTACAATGGGTGTGGTCTGGGCGTGTCTGGCGATTGGCCTGGGATTGCGGCAGACGGTCGGCGAGTCGGCCTTCGGCACGTTCCCGTTTCTGCTGCACCGCCCGGCCGGCCGGCAGCGTTCTGGTATTTCATCCATGACGGTCAGTTGGACGGGACCGCCTATTTCGTCGGGTATCACAGCCGATCGAAGAGACGCATCGGGTACAGTCAGTGCATCTATACGTACTAGCCGGACGACTACGGTGGGCCGGACGACACCGGAGCACTCCCGAGTTGGGCACCGTTTCTGATCTCGGAGGACCGGCTGCTTCGCATCGATCTGCTCAAACACACGGTGGACGAAGTGCATCGCCAGGAAGGGATGCTCTCGGTTGGCACGTTGGACTGGAGGATTTCGGCAGATGAGATGCTCTCGGTTGACGCGCTGGACTGGAGGATTTCGGCAGATGAGATGTCGGACACGGACAAACCGCACTACTTCCGGGGCCACATCGCAATCCGTACGGCCGAGAACGTGACGATTATCGACTCCACCGGCAGTGAGATTCACCGGTACGAAATTCCAAAACAGTTGCGGGGCCAGACCTTCTCCCTCTATCAGACGAGCGACGAGACGGCCCTGTTTCACGGGCGGCACTGCTCGCTTCGAGGGCGCGCCAGACACGACCTGTTCTGGACTGACCGGCAGGGCAAGGTGCTTCGCAGCAAAAAGCTGACGCTGGGTCGCCCGACGCTCACCGATAGCCCCCGATTCGAGATTGGTCTCACGACCGCGATCGTGCCCGTACCCGCAGTTATGACGCCGGTTGGAATCCTTACAGTGGCCCGGCAATTGGCAGACGCAGAGGAAGCGCCCGACTTCGCCAGCGCTCTGGCCCCGGCTACGTCGGAAATCTGGCCGGTTCTGCTGGCGGTCAACCTGCTGGGCGCGGCGGCGGCCGTCTGGTGCTACCGGCGGGAGCGGCAGTTCGGCACGGCGCGGGTCTGGGTGGTGTTTGTCTACTTGTTTGGCGTTCCGGGCATCGCCGGCTACCTGTTACACCGCCGCTGGCCGGTGCGCCGGCCGTGTCCCAAGTGTCAGCAGAGTGTCCCCCGCGACCGCGAGTTCTGTTTCTCGTGCAACGAGCCGTTCCCCGCACCGGCGCGGAAGGGGACCGAGGTGTTGGTGTAGTCGGTCAAACGGTCTTGACGAATTCCTCTGTCATTCTAAGCTCTGAACGTTGAGCAGTACCAATGATCGAAGGCGCTGATCAGTAGGATGGGGCAAACGGGCCCAACCGGGATGCGGCAATCGTTAGCACCCTCGCGCGCGACGAAGTTGATGTGGAGATGTGACCAAGGGTGCTGCGGATTGTCGCCGAGGTCGTCGTCCCAACCGTCTCCGCGAGGTTGGCCTTGAGTTTTGTCGAATCTGAGACACTCCAGGCCGTTAGGATTCTCACTGAGGCCAAGAATGGACAGTTGATAGGCCGCGACGTCAACGGCCGGCCGCCGCCTCGTGCCGCTCTCTCGGACTCGTACTTCAAGTTTGAGTTGACCTCCATAGATAAGCTCATAGGGGTTGCTTACCTCGGGATCATTCTGGAATATCTCCGAGAAAGCGTCAAACCCGCGAGTCAGAATCCACGCACCTCTTCTCTCATCGAATTTGTGCGGTAACGTGGTCCGCTGTTGAGGATCGATGGACGCGCAGCAGCCAAGGCATGCGACCAGTCGTTCCGCGTATTCGCGTGCGTTTGAGGCTATACTCATGGCTTGGCCGCCGACTTCATTTCGTGTCGAATGGCAATGAGTTCGTTCCAGAACCAGTGGTCGTCATTGCGTTCTACCTCGCCGCTATGCCATTTTGTCAGAAACTCCTTCGTGCTCATCCCGAATTGTCGTTCGATCCGCTTGACGGCCGCGTTCACCTCGCGGAGCGTCAACGGCGGTGCAAGATCTTCGGCACGGGCGACAAGAGTTCCCATCCAATCCATAAGGTCCGGGCACGCTACCACAAAGTCTCGGCGCCTGTTTTCCCGAATCATTACGATGGTCGCCCGAAAACGGGCAAGCTTCTCCCGATATCCGTTGAGTATTCCGGCCGACGCGGTGGTCAAAGGCTCGATTCCGTAGACCAGCAGAGCACATGTCGACACATCTCGCCGGCCCAGAGCGGTTGATATCCTCTCTTCAAACGACGCACTATCGAGATCAGCGCCGTTGAGCTTTGAAAGGACCATACCAGCTTGCTCGCGGCGAAGCGTCGGCCCGAATCTCTTCACGAACGAGTCCATCGCCACATGACTCGCCCAAGTGACCATCGCTACGGACGGTTGGTTTGAAACGAGGGTGCGGCAGAACTGCTCGATATCGAGAAACACAGCATCCCCTACGGGCTAGAACAGTGCCTTCTGATTGCCACGCAACCTCCGGCGATAGGCCTCGACAAACGGTTCGACCCAGGTAGCCAACCGAAATTGTTCCGTGGGTGCGGCCGTTCCGTCGCGAACCAGGATGCCGTCACGAAGCAATTGCAGTGCCTTGGGAACGTTCGCCCCCTCGCTGTCCACCACGTCGATGAGAGCCTGGTAGTCGGAATCCTCGAGCCGTCCTCGCCAACGGTCCATCATGTCGCGCAGAACAAGATCGATGTGGTGGTCGCGAACATGTTTCCCCTCAGAGTCGAGTGCATATCGCACACAGGTGGCGCAAGCCGAGACGAACGCCCGCGGTAAGCCGCTCGATACGTTGGCCAGCTTCCGGCATTGAAGGGCCGAGAAGACCCCTTGCGCGCCGATTGAACGCAACATGCTCAGGTAGGGCTGCAAGGCGGGATCGTCTAGACTATCACCCTCGGCCGCAGGCACAGGTAGCGGATCAAGTACTTGAACGTCGCCCCACAAATGGTCCAATTCGCGCCCAACCGAAGAGAAAACCGCGTCCAGAGGAAGCGTGGAGACGATGCCGCAAGGCAACCGCAGCCAAGCCATCGCTCGATTGAGGAAGACGTCGTCACGGGCTTCGTCGTGGCGAACCTTGTCCAGGTCGTCGATCAGGATCAGCACGGGTTTCCCCGCCGTACTCTCAAGTTCCTTCAAGACGAGTTCACAACTCGATGCAATCGGAGTTGGATCCAGGCTGAACATCTGCCCCATAGGTTTCGAACGCAATGCAATCCGTTGCAATATGTGTCCATAGACGTCAAGCAACTCCTGCCCATCTTTCGGTGCCTTCTCCTCAGAAGTGCGCACAAGGCCTAATCCCGAGAGTACTTCATCCATGTCTCCTACAAGTTCTTCAACCAAGCCCGGCGGCATCTCACCCAGTTTCTCGATCCAGGAGCGTATCGACGCTTCAAGCAGAACCACGAGCAGCGAGAACGTGTTGACGTTGTGGACCCCAAGCGTCTCGGCGACCGAGCACTGAACGACCCAACGCTCGGACTGCATCTCACCGGCAAGCTGCACTAATTCGGTCGATTTGCCCACTCCGATATGGCCGCTGAGAAGGAGCTTGGCCAGCGGATCGGCGCTCAAATGGGTCCGGATCTGTCGCAGGGCGTTAGAATCCCGGGCAACCCGTGGCATCGCGTTCCCCCTCTGCCCGGCGGGGAGGTTGGGGTTGAGACGCCTAAGGATCGTTTTCAGGCTCGGTTTCTTGGAACTTGCTGCTTTTTTGGCCATTACAGCCGCCCTTGAAGGAAACTTGCCACTCTAGCTATTACCATCGTATCGGTTTTCGGTCTCGCCGGCAACACGTGTCACCACTGCGCGGGACCCCACGCAACGCAGTGCGTGGGCGTTGGAAAGACGGCGAATCGAATGGGGCTGTTGGTGGGGCTCGTGCCTCGACCCACCCTACGCGACCACGCGACCGTCTTGCATGTGAATCGTTCGCCCGGTGCGGCCCGCCAACTCGGCGTCGTGGGTGACCATTACGATCGTTACGCCGCGGTCGTGGTGCAAGCGGTCGAACAGATCCATGATCCCGGCGGCGGAGACCGAATCGAGATTGCCGGTCGGCTCGTCGGCCAAGAGTAGTTGCGGGTCGTTGGCCAGCGCCCGGGCTAGCGCGACGCGCTGTCGCTCGCCCACGGAAAGCTGCTTTGGCTGGTGGGCGGCGCGGTGGGCCATGCCGACCGTTTCGAGCAACTCACGGGCCTTTTTCACGCGGCCACCGGCGGAAAGGTCGGTCTCGAACATCGGAATCTGCACGTTCTCCACGGCCGTCAGCACCGAGAGCAGGTGGAACGATTGGAAGACGAACCCCAGTTTCTCCGAGCGGTAGCGATCGAGGCTCTTCACGGCCGACAGCGGCTGACCCTCGAAGTAGACCTCGCCTTCGGTCGGCCGGTCGAGCGCGCCGAGCACGTTCAGCAGCGTCGACTTGCCGCTGCCGCTGGGCCCCATCACGGCGATGTACTCGCCTCGGGCGATCTCGATCGACACCTCCCGCAGCGCATGGACCTGTCCGTCGGTGTAGAGCTTGCTGACCCGTTCGGCCCGCAGCAGGCTGTCGGCAGTATCGATGGTGGTGGCGGTTGAATCACTCATGTCGCAGTCCCTCGGTCGGCACGAGCCGTGCGGCGCGGTAGGCCGGATAGAGTCCGCCGGCGATGCCCACGAAGATGGCGATGGCGAAACCTTGGGCAATCACGTCCGGCCCGATATGCCCCGCCACCATGCGCCCGGCCGCGGGGATCGCACTGAGCAGCCGGATCAAGCCGATCGCCAGCAGCGTGCCGGCCACGGCGCCGGCGAGCGCCAGCACGATCGACTCGAGCAGGACCAGTCGGATGACGCGGCTCTTCCGCCAGCCGACCGCCCGCAGCAGGGCCAGTTCGCGGGTCCGCTCGAATACCGCGGTCAACATCGTGTTGATCATCCCGATGGTTCCCACCAGCAGGGCGATCGTGGAGGTCATCCAGGCGACGGCCCGGCCCATGCGGATTTCGGTGGCCGTGTCGACGAACTCGCGGGCGGGGATCGCTTCGATGTGGGGTGCGAGGTCCTCGATGTCGCGGGCGAGCCGCATCACCGACCGTTCGTCGCTCTGTTCCGACTTGACGAGGAACGCGGTGACCTCGCCCTCGCGGTCCATCA
>JABMRB010000789.1 GCA_013202865.1 Candidatus Nealsoniibacteriota bacterium
GCCAACTGGCCGGCGGCGGTGGGGTCGACGGGGCAATCCACAGTGGCGGCGGGCCCGGCATCATGGCCGAGACCGATGCGAAGTATCCCCAGGGTTGTGCCACCGGGTCGGCGGTGATCTCCGGCGCGGGCAACCTGCCGGCCAAGTACGTTATCCACGCCGTGGGGCCCGTCTATAGCGGCGGCAACCGCCGCGAGGCAGACCTGTTGGCCGGCGCCTATCGCCGCTGCCTCGAATTGGCCGTCGAGAACGAATGCCGCAGCATCGCCTTTCCGTCGCTGAGCACCGGTGCCTATCGCTATCCGATCGATCAGGCCGCCCGGGTGGCGCTGTCCGGCAGCATCGAGTTCCTCAAAGAGTACGGCATGCCCGAGCTGGTCCGTTTCGTGCTCTTCGACGCCGGAGCCTACGGAGCATTCGCCGCGGCGCTGGAAGAACTGACATAGTTACTTCACCACGAAGTTCACCATCCGCCCCGGGATCACGATCGCTTTGACGATCGTCTTGTCGGCGACCAATTCGATGATGCGGGGGTCTTCCCGGGCGGCCTTTTCCAGCGCGGCCCGGTCGGCGTCGGCCGGTACGCGGATGCGGCTGCGGAGCTTGCCGAGAATCTGGACCGGAATCTCGATCGTGTCTTCCTTGATCGCCGATTCGTCGAACTCGGGCCAGGGGTGCAGCGTCAACGTCTCGTCGCGACCGAGCGCCTGCCAAAGTTCCTCACAGATGTGCGGCGCAAACGGCGAAAGCAACTGAACGAACTGCTCCATGGCCGACCGCGGACGCGGGTCCTCTTTGGTGAAGAAGTTCGTAAACTCCATCATCCGGGCGATCGCCGTGTTGAAGGCCATCTGGTCGAGGTCCTCGGTCACCGCCTTGATCGTCTTATGCAGCATGCGGTTCTGCTCTGCCGACGGCTCGATGTCCTGCACGGCCGCGTTAAGCACGATCGTCTCCGCGCGAGCGTCGATAATCATCCGCCAGACCCGGTCGAGGAACCCCCGCACACCGCTGACGCCCTCCATGCTCCACGGCTTGACCGACTCCAGCGGCCCCATGAACATCTCGTAAAGCCGCAACGAATCGGCACCGTACTCGGCCACGACTTCATCCGGGTTGATCACATTGCCACGACTCTTCGACATCTTGTACGAGCGGTTATCCACATACGCTTCCGGATGATCTTGCCAGACGAAGTTCTCTCCGTGCTTCTTGACCTTGTTCGCCGGCACCTTCACCGTCGTCGTGGGGAGACTGCCCGGTTTGACGTAGTTTCCTTCCGGCGTGATGTCTGAAGTCCATTCGGCCTGATGGTAGAATGTGCCGTCGGGCCACTGACGTGCGGTGAACTCCATCTGGCCCAGGATCATCCCCTGGTTGACCAACTTCTGAAACGGCTCGGCCGTACTTACGTAGCCGTAGTCATAGAGCACCTTGTGCCAGAACCGGGCGTACAACAAGTGCAACACCGCGTGCTCGGCCCCGCCCACGTAGAGATCGACCGGCATCCAGGCCTTCTCCACTTCTGGATCGATCAGAACCTCGTCGTTTTTCGGGTCCAGGAACCGCAGGTAGTACCAACACGAGCCGGCCCATTGCGGCATGGTGTTCGTCTCGCGCTTGTATCGCTTGCCGTCGAGCGTCACGTAGAGCCAATCGTCCGGGGCCGAATCCAGCGGTGGCTCGGGCGAATCGTGGGAGGCGTCGAACTTCATATCCTCCGGCAGGTCCAGCGGCAGGTCGTCCGGTTCCAACGCGCGGACCACGCCGGTCGGCTTGCCCCGGTCGTCCAGTTCGTGCAGGATCGGGAACGGCTCGCCCCAGAAATGCTGCCGGCTGAAGAGCCAGTCGCGCAGCTTGTAGTTGACCGCACTGCGGCCCTGGCCCTTGGTGTCGAGGTCTGCGGCGATCTTCTTCTTGAACTCCGGCGTGCTCAGCCCGTCGTAGGGGCCCGAGTTGATCGCCGTGCCGTCGGCAATGAACGCCACCTTGCCGGCAAGCAGTTCGTCGCGCGGGATATCGGCCCCTTCGCCCGGGTCGACGACCGCGGTGATCGGCAACCCGAACTCCACGGCGAACTCGAAGTCGCGCGTATCGTGCGCCGGCACGGCCATGATTGCGCCGGTGCCGTAGCTGATCAGCACGTAGTCGGCCACCCAGATCGGGATCGCTTCGTCGCTGACCGGGTTGATCGCGTAGGAGCCGGTGAAGACGCCCGTCTTCCCCTTGGCCAGATCGGTCCGGTCGAGATCGCTCTTGCGACCGGCCTCTTCGCAGTATGCCCGAACTGTGTCGGCGTGTTCGGCCCGGGTGAGCCGCTCGACGAACGGGTGCTCCGGGGCAATCACCATGTAGGTCGCACCGAAGAGCGTGTCGGGGCGGGTCGTGTAGATCCGCAGCACTTCGTCGCCCGGCTTGCGGGGATAGCCGGCCGCCGTGCGATCGGTCTGCCAGCCTTCGTACTCTCCGGTCAACGGCATGCCGTCGTCGGTGCCCATGGTGCCGATGAAGAAATCGACTTCGGCGCCCGTGCTGCGTCCGATCCAGTTCCGTTGCAATGCCTTGATGCTATCCGACCAATCGAGCCCTTCGAGGTCGTTTTCCAGGCGATCGGCATAAGCGGTGATTCGCAGCATCCACTGCCGCAAGGGAATCCGCATCACCGGGTGGCTGCCGCGTTCGCTCAGACCGCCGACCACCTCCTCGTTCGAGAGCACGGTCCCCAGGGCCGGACACCAGTTGACCGGGGCCTCGAGCTGATAGGCCAACCGGTGCTCGTCGCGATAGATGGCCGCGGCCGCCTCGCCCTCGACGTCGTCGGGAATCGGCAACTCGGCGATCGGCCGGCCCCGCTGCTGCTGCGGGTCGAACCACGTGTCGAAGAGCTTGAGGAAGATGAACTGCGTCCAGCGGAAGTAATTGACGTCGGTGGTGGCTAGCTCCCGGTCCCAGTCGTAGCTGAATCCAAGCATCTTCAACTGGCGGCGGAAGTTGTCGATGTTGGCCTCGGTGGTCGTCCGCGGGTGGGTGCCGGTCTTCTTGGCGTGCTGCTCGGCGGGCAGTCCGAAGGCGTCCCAGCCCATCGGATGCAGGACGCTGCGACCCCGCATACGGTTGTAGCGGCAGACGATATCGGTGGCCGTATAGCCCTCCGGATGGCCCACGTGCAGCCCGTTGCCACTGGGGTAGGGAAACATGTCCAGCACGTAGAGCTTGGGTCCCTGCGGCAGGCGGGGTGCGGCGAAAACGCGATTCTGTTGCCAGAAATCCTGCCATTTCGGTTCCAAGGCGGCCGGGTTGTAACGAGGCATAGTACTATCCGTTGCGAGTCCAGAAGGTGGGAAAAACTACGATTCTACCGTTTCTCGGCGGCCACGGCAAAGGGACACGGAAGATAGATGTGAGGTGGCTGGGGCAAAGCGCCGCGGTGCCCCCGCCCCCCGCAACCCCAGATGCCA
>JABMRB010000790.1 GCA_013202865.1 Candidatus Nealsoniibacteriota bacterium
AACTTGTGCGGTCCGGCCGAAAGCCGAACGTCCTGGCGGCTGCCGCGCTTCGCCTGGTACATGCGTCCGTGACGGCCCGGCGCCGAGACGACTTCCTTCCCGTCGATCAACAGAAAACTGCAATCCTGGCTGGAGGTCAGAAACCCGTACTTGCCGGCCGACGTGTGGAGGCTGCCCGTGTAGCGGCTGAGAAAGGGCGCAGCGCTGAGCGAGAACGGATTGCCCGCATGGTGGACGGCGTCGACGTAATCGCGTCCGTAGGGCTCCGCGGAATCGAACGCCTCGCGGACGGCGTCGGCCGAGTTGAGATTGCAGTCCTTGTACTTGCGAGTTTCCAGCAACAGGCCCACCCGCGCGGTCCACTTAGGCGGCGGCTCGGTCGGTGGTTGGCCGCCGTAGTAAACCTCGTAGGCGGTCTGCCCGGCGGTCGTCTGAAAAGCCAACCGGCAAAAATCACCCGGGCCGAGTTGCAAAACGTCGTGCGGCACGGGCGCGCGGGTCCGCAGACAGTAGACGGCCACATTCTTGCCGTCGTCGCGGATCTGGCCGTGGTGGAGGAACTCGGTGACGAGCACCTTGTAGGGCTTGTCGTCGGGGGCCGATAGGGGGCGTTTCGAGGTGAACTCCGTACCGCCACGTCGAAACGACTGGGCGTCGGCATCCACGCCGCCGAGCAACACGGCCACGGCAACGAAAACGGTCCTGCGTGCCGTCATGGCTTGCGGCCTCTTACGTTGGCGTTACTTCTTCTGCTTGATCTTCTTCACAACGATCACCGAAATCGTGTGCGGCGCGTCGTAGGTATTGCCGTCCAGGGGCAGGTCGATGTTTGCGATGTAAAGCTTCGCGCCGCGGAGGCAGACTTCCGAGGGCTTGTCCAACAGGCCACCGCTGCCGTCGGTGTCGCCGTTCTTCGCCAGCGTGGTCACCTTGCCGGCGGCGTCGATGCGGTGTACGGCGTTGCCGAGGAAGTCGGCTACGTAGATGTCGCCCGTCTTCTGGTCGATCTTCAGCCCGTCGCAACATCGCATGCCTTGTCCCTGGGCGAAGACCTTATTGGTGTCGACCTCGCCGGAAGGCTTGAACGTGATCTTGTTGATCGCCGCGTCGCCGAAGTTGCAGACAAACATATTGCCGGCCGCGTCGAACCCGAGCCCGTTGGCACCGACCTTAAACTCCTCGTTCTTCGTGTAGAGCGTGGCGATCAGGTGCTTGTCCTTGCCGCCGGGCAGCAGCTTGATGGGCTCGCCGGTGAGTTCCGAGAGCTTGAAGCGATAGACGCCGCTGGACATCGGTGTAACGCTTCCGTCAATCTCCGTCTCGGTAACGTAGATGCTGTCGCCCTTGGCGGCCACCGCGTTGGACATAATGAACCCGGTCACGACCACGTCGCACCCGACCGCCTTGCCGTCCTCGATCCGCACGCGCAACAGCCGCGACTTGTAGTCCTTCTCACCGGCGATCGCCTGGCAGTCGGCCACGTAGAGGTTGCCGTCGGAGCCGAAACCGATCCCCAACGGACACGCCATCTTCGTCTCCGGATGCAACGGCATCTTGAAGAACTCGGAAAGTTCGCCCTTGCGCGAAATCTTCATCAACATGGCCGGGTGCGAGTTGTCGCCGAAGTTGGGGCAGGCGAGGATGATGTTGCCGGCCGGATCGAGCGTCATGCCGTCCGGCGTGTTGTGCTTCTCGGGCAGGTTGACGGCGATTCGCGGTTTGATCAGATCGGCGGCCGAAGCGACCGTGGCAGCGAGGATCACAGTCGCGGCAAGGCACACGCAAGCAAGTCGGTGGATCGAGTTTCGTTTGGTCACGTTGAGGTCTCCTCTTCGTCAGGGTGTTGGAAATAGGCCAATCTATGATACCTTTGGGCGGAGCGGCGTACAACCGTTTTTCTTTGGCACGTCAGAATTGCACGCTCCAGCGTACTTTCCCGCTGGTTTTCGGGGTGAAACTCACGCGGAGGCCCCCGGCGACGGGTTCACTGGGCGTTAGTTGCTGATCTTCTGCGACGGCCCGTTTCACTTTCCAGGCTCCGTCGGCCGGCAGGGTGATCCGCATCTCGTATCGGTCGCCGGCCACCACTTCGCTCTGGCCGCTGAGCGTGCGGGTCGTCGAATCCCACTGCTCATCCAACACGTCGACCATGCACTGGGCGATATGACGCGACGTGCTCAGCAGTTGCGGATGCTCGCCGATCGGACGCACGGCCAGCACGCGGCAACTGGCCCCGGGGACGGTCAGCCGTAGCGTGCCCTGGATCGTGCCGATGAACTTGTTCTCCCAGAAATCAAACGCCGCGTAGGTCTTCTCCGGGTCGAGGCCCAGCTTGCCCATGTCGTAGACGATCTGGGCCGGTTCCTTTTCGTTCCAGTTGAACAGCCCGATCACGTCGCGGCGAACGTTGCGACGGGTGTCGGTCAATAGCCAGATGCGCGGTTGATCGGTCTCGAAGAGATCAACCGGCCGACCGAGCAGGCCGTGGCCGGGCATGGTGCGCCGGAGCAAATCGAGACGTTCCGGCGGTAGTTCGGAGAACTGGTAGCTGGTCGTCAGCATCGACCCGGTCACCGCTACCCAGGAGCACATCAGCCGGGCCTTTGCGATCGGGTTGCTCGCTCTGACGTAGACCGGGTCCGGGTCGTTGTGCCAGACACGGCCGTTGAGGAAGTAGAGCGTGCTGCCGTGCCAGGCACCGACCTTTACGCCGCCCATGTTCCCGCCGCCCGCCGAGCCGTTGTCGGGCCCGATCCGCATCCCGTCGATCAGCCCGAACGCGGGGCCCATGGAGATCATGTTCTGCGACACGTTGCAGCCGAGCACAAACGCGTCGGGTGCGTTCTCGCGGACGATTTGCAGGCCCTTGCGGTAGGCCTCGACCTGGGTCACGGCGGGGTCGTGCAGTCGGCTGTCGGGCAGCGTGTTGTCGCGGTAGCCCTTGTTGACGTAGATGTTGTAGCTGGGCGCGCCGGTGTGCATTCCGTCGAGCTTGAAGTAACGATACCCCCAGTCGTAGATCCGCTTCACCCGCCCGGCGACGAACGCCCGGGCCTTAGGGTGCGACATATCCAAGCACGTTCCCGACCAGCGGCTGTCGTGGAACGGCGTGCCGTCGGGATTCTTGGCGAAGATATCCGGATCGAAATAGGGGTTGCGAAAGTTGCCGGCGAAGGGCATGAACCAGATCCCCGCGGTCAGGCCGTGCGAGTCGATATTGCCGGCCGTATGGGCCATGCCTTGCGGGAAGTTGTTGTTCGCCTCGGCGAAGACCTTGATCGGGCCGGTCGTCTGGATCTTCCCCTCGTGACGGAAGTCCTTGGGAAGAATCGCCTGCCAATGGTCGTCGATCTGCATCACGCTCAGGCCGAACGGTTTGAGGTGCTCTGCGGCGAAGGCGGTGTTGTCTGCAAGCTTCTTTTCGTTCGACGCCCCGCCATGATACCACGTGCAATAGACCGACGGTTGCGGCGGAAGCTTGACGGCAACCTGCCGAGCCACCGCGTCGGCGTAGGCTTCCAGTCCCAGTCGAGCGTCGTCGAAATAGCCGATCACCATCGTCTCGGTGGCGCGGGTTTTGCCCGGGGCGACCTGGAATTGCCCGAGCTCGATCTGAGCGGCTAGGGACGTCCGCCCGTCGATCTCGTCGGGAAAGAAGACGCCGACGCCCCGCTCGTGCGTCAGCCATCCGCCGACAACGCCACGTCGCGTCTCCGGGTCGGCCGCCGCGATGAACGTGTAGCTGCCGTCGGCCTTTGCGCCCTTGATTCCGCCCGTGCCTAGCGTGCGAACTTTCTCCGCCGCAATGCCGAGGTCGTATTCAAATTCCAGTACCTTGAGTCGCGAGATTGAAATTGGCTCCTTGGTCTTGTTCGCCGCGATTGGGCTCAGATGCGCGAACGGGTGATCGGCGTAGAGGCGAATCGCGGTCGTCCAACCGTCGGTGTGAGAAACGGTCAACTGGTGACCGGCTCCCCAAACTGCATCCTCGACGGAACGCTTCTCGACGGCCGTGACCCCACGGACAAACGTGCCCTGCTTGACGAACGCCCGGCCGAGCGTTTTGTCGGTGATGCTAAACTGCTGGGCGTCGACGTCGACCGTCACGCGGAGCCGCCCGTTGTCGATCGACTCGGCAGCCGGCATCTTGCCGGGAGTCGACAAGGAAAACATACATGCCATGGCACTCATCGCGATGGTTTGGACGGTTCTGGATAGACTGGACATAGAACGTTTCTCCTGGTGGTTGGTGCTACAGTGTTGGATTGAGCTTAGAACTCGTACGGGAATAACTTCCCGATTCAGTTCCTGGGCGTTGGCCGTGAGCTTTGAGCTATGAGCTTTCTCACTGCTCACTGCTCATAGCTCATAGCTCACTACTCTTCCACTACCCGGCCGCTAAACGTTCGATTGTCATACCATGACATAAGGGTTAGTGTTTCGCAACCGGCCCAACCCGTTTCGTCCGCTCGTCGACGAGAAAAAACGCACCGGCGCGGGGTACGTCGACCGTCAATGTGCCGAACTCCGGCAGCGTGACGGTCACTTTCTGCCGGTCTTCCAACGGCGAATGGGCATAGACGAGCCAACGACGCGACCCCTTCTCGCCCTGCACCAACGCCATGCTGAAGACCGGCACGTCGGTCGTCATCTTCCACGGGCGCGGGGCGTCCAGGTCGGTGTCCAGCAGGAACCAGCGGTGGACATCCGCGTACTTGGCGGGCAGGTTCGTCCGATAGGGGTGGCGATGTGCCCGGTTGTGAACGAGCCGGCCGTGACGCCAGAACTCCGTCAAGACCGCGTCGCTGTGGACGCGATCGACGGCCGCCAGTAACCGCTCGAAGAACGGCCGCCACGGTGCCAGCGGCACGGTGCTGGCGCGAAACTCGCGAACCACGCGGGGCCGCAATAGCCACAGGCCGAACTGGGCCCAACCGGCGTAGCGGTCCGGCGTGTACGTCTGGCCGTCGGCGATGTACTGACACGCCTTGGCCTTCTTGAGCAGTTCTGGTGTCGAGGGCGTGCCGGGCGTCCAGCCGCCGTTGCCGTCCCAGAGCGAAATCTCCCACCAGAAATCCGGATTGACCTGCCATGCTTCCTCGAGTTGAAAGATCCAGTTCATCGATTGGACCTGCGTCGACCAGACCCAGTGGTCGCGGTTCGCACACCAGTTGTGCGTGTAGTAAGAAGGACTGCCGCCGTCCCATATATGCCAGTCCGGGCTGGTCCACTCGTCGGTAATCAACGAGTAGTCCTTCCAGGCGCTCCAACGGCCTAAGTGCGACGGCCCGAACGCACCATAGCCGACGAACCGGACGTTCTTCTTCCAGGCGTCCTCGACCAGCGCGTCGCGCATCGCCGCAAACATCACCGGGTATCGCTCCATCCAACCGCGGGCGACCACCTCGCGTTGGAACGCGTCGGGCTTGCCCTTGCCGTACTTGTCGAGGTACCGTTTCGACAACTCCTCGACCTGATGCCACCGCAGATCGGGGGCCTCGTTGTTGGAGACGAACAGCACGAGCGGCGGATTCGGATACAACTGCTGGATCCGCTTCATCGCCGGCGTGTCGACGTACTCCCCGGCCGGATCGCGCCATGGCTCGATCGGGCCGAACGGGCTGAGCTTCGCGATCGCCTTGCCGTCCGGGCCGATGACCGCGGGACACGCGTCGGCCGGCCCCTCGCGATACTCCCGCCGCACGAGCATCGCCTCCCACTGTGTTCCGCGAAACGAGATCGGCAGCCCCCGTCGGCGACAATACTCCAACAGCCCGGCGTAGTAGTCGTCGAATCGCTGTGCCGACTTCTCATCTTTGCCCGGATCGCCTTGCGGCCAACCCATCCACGGCAGGATGTGATGTCCGGCGTCCAATAGCTCGACTTGGTATTGGGGCGTCCAACCCCGCCCCTGGCTACCCATATTCCAATGCCCAACCAGCGGCAACGGTCGCCCCTGCGACCCATTGGGCGGCAAGAGGGCCTCGCGACGGATCGCTTCGCCCGCCGGGGTGGCTGGCTCCGCAGCGGCCGCTTTCGTGGGTTGTGGCGGGTGGAGGATGCAGGCAATGCAGAGGGCAAGTCCCGCAACTCGGGAAACGGTATGATCTTCGATAGCGCTCTCCTTTCCAGTAGGGTGCGTGAAACGCACCACAATATCCGGACCACGTGAACGTCCGGCAAAGGTGCGTTGCACGCACCCTACAGGATAGCCGCACCGACGGCCTGCCGCAACACAACCAGATCCGCTATACTAGCCGGCAGATCCATCGGATGGCCTCAAGGAAAACCCGATAATGAACATCAAGTGGTTGAGCCTCGTAGCGTTGCTGCCGGTCGCGCTGCTGGCGGCGGCGGCCGATGGGCAATCGAAGCCGGCTCGCGACGCTCCACCGTATACCGACTACTGCGCCATGCTCGCCCAGGAGATCCAGGGACGCAAACACGCCTTCCTCGCCGGCAACCTCGTCTATTACGTGGGCGGGCGATATAACTGCTGGAAACATCACGAGGATGAGACGCTCGGCCTGACCCATCCCTTCCACCACGATCTTCGCGGGCGCGGTTTCGGCCTGGCTCAACACGAAGGCAGCGGTTACGGGCACGATTTCCGCGGCTGGGAGTTTTATACGCAAACGAAGGCCGCCTATGGCACGGTAATCATCGGCGACAAATCGTATCGACACCCCGTGCCCGAGTCGATGCAGTGGCGGCCTGATAAAGTGGTCTGCCGGTACAAGGTCGGCGACGTAACCATCCACGAAGAGAAATTTATCGCCGCGGCCGACGTCGTCTGTTCGATCATCACGGCCGACGCCCCGGTCACGCTGCGTTTCGAGGGCCACAGCCTCGTGATCCCCAAGCTGAGCGCAGAGCGTACTTCTAAAGTCGACTTCGACCGGACGAACAATGCCGTCCACGTGACCGAAGGCGGCACCGTGATCACGCATCCGGTCAAGGACGAGACCGTCACGGGCAAACTGATCTACGACGGCATGAGCACGGTGCTATCTTCGTCGGCGAAGCTCTCCGGCTATGCGAAGGAAACGGACAATGAAGGCCGGCAGTTGTACCGCTTCGACGTCCCTTGCGACGACCGGGGCGTAGCGATCACCTGGGCAATGGACGACCGGTACGCCGACGCCCTGAAACGCACCAAGTCGGTGCTGGCCGATTACCGCGCCGCCCTCTCGGCCAAGACCCGGGCGATGAACGATCTACTAAACTACCAGATCCCGTACTTTCGCTGCTCGGACCGGGACGTTGTCGACGTCTACTATTATCTCTGGGCGATCTACTTGATGTACTACATCGACGTGCAGCAGGGCTGGGAGATGTGGCCTCATACGCAGACGGCCGTCAATAACTTCCTTGGCATGCACCGCTACGACGCAAACTTCCAGATCAAAGTCGGCGCCTGGACGGCCGACAAGGACTACTACGCCTACGGCAACGTCCTGCATTGGAAACCGCTGCTGCCTTACGCCCGACGCATGGGCTCGCTGCCCGACAACAAGGGAATCGCCTGGTTCTCGCCCGTCTGGGGCACCACGACCGAGCACGTCATCGGTGCCTGGCAGATCTACCGCCATACGGGCGACGTGCGTTTCCTGCACGATTGTTACGACGACTACTTCAAGCTGCTCTTCAAGGACGGCATGCACAGCCATTGGGGCTGCCACTACGACGCCGCCGAGTGCCTCCGCCGCATGGCACTGCTGACCGGCGACACCGAAGACCCGGATCGCTGGCTCAAAATGGTCCGCATCGACGACCGCCGGCGCTGGCTCGACGCCATGTGGCAGTCCCGCTGGCCGAACTATTTCGGCGGCGGCCAGCGGATGGGATGGAGCGGATTCGCCTGTCTGCGCAATAGCTACTTCCCCGAGGACTGGGCCTACCGGATGACGCAGCAATGGGCCGTTGATTCCGAGCGGGGTTTCTTCTGGACCGTGCCGCTGTCGACCGTCGCCAGGCAAGACTTCGAGCACGTCAGCGACGTGTTCACGTCCACGCCCGACACCAACTATTACGCCATCGCGGGCATGTACAACTGCCACGTCGGCCCGGGCGCCAACGTCTGTGCCCTGGCACATCTCAAGGGCTACAACATGAAATGGAACATCCCGATCGCGCCGGAGGCATGGAGCAAGGAACCGGCCCCATGGGGCGATCAGTATTCCAACTTCAACGCCGGCAAGATCCTGCTGATCCTCGAAGGCATCGCCGGGTTGGATTACTCGATCCCCGAGAGCACGCTGAGCGTCTGCGACAACATGCCCGAGCAATGGAGTTCCATGGAGGTCCGCGTGCCGATTAAGCTCGAAGGCAAGATGCGTTGGCCCCGGGTAGTGTACCGTCGCACGCTGTCCGGCAACGCCGTCCGCAAGACGATCGCGGTCACCGGCAACCCGTTGGAAAACCTACAAATCCAGCCATGGCTGGAAGAGGGCACGGTGGCCACCGCCCCGGACGGCTACACGACCAAAGATCAAGGCCGAAATCATATTGGCTACCGTTTCAAAACCGCCGGTGAAACATCGGTGACGATCGAGATCAACAAGAGTGAGGTCGGGCCGCCAGAGTAGCCATCTTGCTCCGCAAGATGTGGCTTCGTCTCGCGGAGCGAGACGGCTACGTTACCGCCGCAACCAGCGCCTCGAGCACTTTCGCCAACGGCTCGGGCAACGCGTCGGGCACCGTCGGCACGGGCTGATCGGGGTCGGCGACGGTTCGCAGCAGCGTGGCGATCTGGTCCAACGGCGGCGGCGCCTTATCGAGCTGCGCCAGCGCCTCGGCCGCATTCGGCGGCAACGCCTCCGCAGTCGTCCGCGCCGCAAACGCCGCCTGCGCCAACGCCACCACAAACTGCACCACCTGCTCCGGCACCTGCGCAACCGCCTCGTCGCCACCACGCCGCAGCCGCTGCAATTCGGCCATCTTGGCATCACACTTCGCCTGCCACCGCTGGGCCGCCTCCGCGTCCCCCCGCGCCCGGGCGATCTCGGCAAGGATGCCGTAGCTCTTGTACACGTCTGGGAGATTCAGGAATTCGCGGATTCTCCGGGACTCTTCGGCGTGTTCCGTGGCCTCGTCAAACTGGCTCAACATCCGGTAGAGGATGCCCAACTGGCTGTGCGACGAGGCCGCATTCAGTTGGTTGTCCAACTTACGCCAGGTTGACAGGCTTTCCTCCACGGAGGCAACCGCCTGACGCAACAGGGCGGCCCGTGTCTCGGCGTCGGTGGCCTGCTCGGCACGGGTCTCGTAGAGGATGCCGACGTTCTGGGCAACAACAGCCTGCTGGTATCGATCCTTCAGTTCCAATGCCAATTCGCGGCTGCGGGCGTACCAGGCCTCCGCCGCGTCGAAATGCTCGCGCGCCCGTTCGGCAGTGCCGAGCAGATCGCAGGTCCGCATTTCACCGCCGATGTTGCTCGCATCGTGGAACAGCGTCATGGCCTGCTGGTACAGTTCCACCGCCCGGTCGTGGTTGCCGATCTGCCCCTGCAAGATGCCCTGATGCTGGAGGAACGCGCCTTGGAGCCCCAGGTCACCGGCCGCCTCGGCGGCCCGGAGGGCCTCGTCAAAGCGGGCGTCTGCCTCCGCATAACGCTGCTGCTCCGTCAGAATCTCGGCGGTTTGGCCGAGACCGGCGGCGATCTCGCGGGCATGGCCCATGTCTCGGCTGATCGCGAGTCCCCGTTCGGCGGTCTCCAGTGCCTCGTCGAGTCGGCCCAACCGCGTGTACGTACTGGCCAGATTGCCCAGTATCGCGGCGAGATTTCCACGGGCGGTTTCACCGGGCAGGTTCTCAAACAGGCCGATCGCCATTGCGGCCGGCTCCAACGCCAGATCGGGACGCCGGGCATTGACATAGATTTGCCCCATGTAGGCGTAAGCAAGGGCCGTTTGGAAGGTCGGATCTTCGTCGTCGGCAAGGCCCTCGGTGTCCAGCCGGGCGATCAACTCGCGGACCATCCTGACGGCCTCGTCGGCGTGACCCTGGCTCAACAGGGTCTGAGCGTGCTGCCGGATGGCGGCGCAGGCGGTTGCGTCCAACACGTCGGCCTCCGGTTGATGGTCGCGAACCCACTGCGTCAGGGCGTCTCGCTCGCGGAATCGCCCGGCCCTATTCAGGTAGTTTCGCAACGTGTTCGCGATGTAGCCGCCCGCTGGGCGGTCGCCGCGGCGGAAGGCGCGGGTCATGGCGGCCCGGAGGTTGGCCTCCTCCCGGGCCACCAGCAACATGCCGGCGGCCGGTTGACTGCCGTGGAGTGCCTCGTCGGCCTGTTGCATCACGACCAGGTAGACGCCGATGAAGCGTTGCTCGGTCGGGTCGAATTTGGCCACGTCTTCCGGCCGGGCCGCGTAGGGGAGTGTGGGATGGAAGCGGATGTAGGGGGTGTCGAAACCGGGCTCGTCTTCCACACCGACCAGGGCCGTGGCGACCAGTTCGGTGCGGATCGCGGCCCAGGCCTCGGCGTCCAGTTCGGTGAAGTTGAGGATGCATTGCTCAAACGCCCCGCCCTCGAACCAGGCCAGGTACGGCAGCACGTCCCGGGCGGCGGGGCTGAGGTGCTTTTTGGAGAACTCCAGCGACGCCAGCAGCGAGCGGTTGCGGGGCTCGACGGCTGTGTCGTTGGTGAAACGGTCGAGGAACCGGCCGAAATCGGTGCGGATCTCCGCGGGCGTGAGGTCTTTCAAGTGCGGGGCGATCAGTTCGAGCGACAGCGGGTGGTCGTCGAGCATGGTTAGCAGCGAGTCGATCTCGTCGGTCTCATAGCCGGGCCGGTCGGTTGTGATGCTCTTGATGTCCATCACGGCGGCTAGCAGGTGGAGACTGTCGGGGCGGGCTAAGCCGGCGAGCGGCTGTTGCTTGACCGGCAACCCCGTCTCCTCCGGCCGGCACGTAACCAACAGCCGGCCCTGCGGGTTGCCGGCAGTCAGCTCGCGGTAGAGCTTATGGAGTTGCGTCCGGGCGTCGGCACCGAAGCTCAGCGGCGATTCGGCGTCTGACTCACCCTCCTGGTAGATCGGCAGCGTCGACTCGAAATTGTCCCAGACCAGCAACACGCGGCGATCGCGGAAGAGCTCCACGGCCGTGGTCCATTGATCCTCGGCCGGGCGGTTGCTGAACTCGTCGCCTTCGAGTGCGCGGCCGATGATGCCGACGACGTTCTCCGGCCCGGCCTTCTGCTCGAACGAACAGAAGACGGCCTCCTGGAACTGCCCGGTCCGCAGCCACCAGGCGGCCGCCTCGCGTGCCAGGGCCGTCTTGCCCATGCCGCCGCCCCCGGTCAGCAACACGGCCGGGTAACGCTGCAACGCGCGTTGCAGTTCGAGCAGTTCCATCGCCCGGCCGTGGAATTGATACATCGGCGGCGGCGGGAAGTCGCCGTGCAGATGGTCGGCCACGTCGGCCCACGTGCGGATGCTCACGCCGACCGGCGGCGTCTCGGCCGGTTCGGACGCGTCGGTAACCAAGGCCGGATCGGCACCGACCTGGTAAAGCTGCGGGATGAACCAGTCCTGCAAGTCGACGGTCGCAGGCTGCGGGCCGCGGTGCAACCATCGGGCCGGGTTCGCCAGCAGCCGGGCACGGGACTCCTGCAAGGCCTGGCCGATCGTGAGCCCGGCACAAAGCTCGCCGTAGAAC
Source organism: Candidatus Nealsoniibacteriota bacterium (assembly GCA_013202865.1). Classification (GTDB taxonomy): domain Bacteria; phylum Planctomycetota; class Planctomycetia; order Pirellulales; family Thermoguttaceae; genus JABMRB01. The sequence continues at coordinate 11,660 of JABMRB010000790.1, forward strand.
CGCTCGACCAGCAACCGCGAGGCCTCGACGTGGACCGAGTGGCTAAACGCGATCACGCTGCCGACGCCGCTTTCGAGCAAGGCCGGTGCAACGGAGCCGAAGACGGGCACGTCCGAGACGCCGGCCGTCTGGCAGGCCTCCAGCAGGACCAGCGAGACGGTCTGCCGGGCCAGCAGGTCGCCCAAGGCCGTGCCGGGGACCAGGTGGCGCGTGCGGCCGTCGCGCTCGAAGACCAGTGCCCCGACGCCCGTGTCGGGCATGTAGCAGCCGTGGCCGTCGAAGTGGACGATGTGGTAGGGCCGCCTCTCGTGGCGGGCGGCCGAGAGGATCTCTTCGAGCCGGCCCAACGTGGGTGGCTCGCAGAATTCGAGATCGACCTGGCCGGGCGGCAGGCCGTCGAGCGCTTCGAGCAGCGGGCGGATGCTCGTGCGGGAGTCGATCTGGCCGGCGTCGCTCGGGCGGCTGACGACCAGCAGCACGCGAAGCGGCAGCGCGAGCCGGTGGGTTTCGACCCGGCGGCTGCCGACAAGCTGCCGACGGACGGTCACGCCCTGAAACGCCAGCGGGCCGGACTCGCTGCGCATCATTTCCCAGGGCTGGGCGAGGATCTTGGGGTCGACCGTGCCGAGCGTCAGCACGCAGTTTTCGCGGCGGGCGACGGCGTCGGCCAGGTTGCGATAGACGTGCGTGCCTTGTGCGGTCTCGAAGACGGCCTTGAACAGCTCGCGGCCCCACCGCTTCAGGTTGCCCTCGATCTGTCCGGCCCGGGCACGGTCGCCCGAGCCTGCAAACTGCACGTACTTTTCGAGGTACCACCGCAGATCGCTCATGTTGGCAACCGTCATCGGCGGCACCAGCGAAAACGGGTCGGACTGCTGGCCGTCCGGCTCGATCCAGTGGGCCGTGTAGGTGGAGGTGTCTTTGGCCGGGGTGATGACGAGTCGGATTTCGTGCGTGTCAGGCATGACTGCCCCTTTCCGGGAAAGGAAGTGGCGGTTGCTGCTCCAAGATGACGATCCGCGGCCGAATTGTCGCCGATTGTCGCAGGCGATGCAAGCGGGGGCTTGGTAGCGCTGGTGCGGATTGCGCAAAGACGGTTTGTAGTGACCGCATTCATGCGGTTTTGGCGGAATCAGAACCCGATAAATCGGGTCACTACGAACCTGCGAACCCGATAAATCGGGTCACTACGAACTACTTGCCGTAGCACGCAACGCTGCCATCTTCGGCAGCGACGTACAACCGGCCTGCGGCTGCCGCCAGCCCGTGAAAAACCGGCGGGGCGGGCAGCTTTTGACGGGAGAGTCGCTCGCCGGTGGCCGTGTCGACCGCGACCAGCACACCGCCGGCGCGGCCCTCGAAGGCGGCTAGCGGGTCGGACGCTTTGACGACGTCCGGCGGGCCGGCGACCAACAAGACACCGTCGGTGGCGACCATCGCCTTGACACGCACGTCGATCCGCCCGGCCCACGATTGCTTGCCGGTCTGCCGGTCGTTGGCGAATAGTAGATATCCCTGTTTGCCGGGCGTGAAGTAGACCTTGGGGTCGAGGCCCTGCAACGAGTCGAACATCCGCAACGAGTAGGCGGCCTGTTCGTCGGACACGACCAGGCGTGCAAACGGGCCGCCGCGGCCGAACGACCACGGCATACGCTTGAAATACGAACCGTCGAGCAGACCGCCCTTGGCGTAGACCCGAGCGGTGGGTGGCCCGGGCTTCTGCGGTTCGAGCCGCGCGTTGAAGACCCGCTCGCGCATGTAGATCTGTCCGTCGCCGCCCTGGAGGACGTCGGCCAGGCAACCCATCGGGAGCTGGTAGTTCTGCGAGATCTTTTCAGGGTCTCCGGCAGCGAGGGACGCTGCGTCGTCGTAGCGAGGCCCGTGGAGCCGGGTTTGGTAGCGGATCCGGCCGGTGGCGGCGTCGAGGCCGTAGAGATAGATGCCGCCGTCGAGCTGCGAGGACCTGCCGGCAGCGAAGTAGGCGACACCGTCAAGGATCAACACGCTGCCATGCACGGGCCAGGCCGACTCGAGTTGGCCGAAGGCGGCGATGCGACGGTCCTCGGGCGCGGCGCGGAACCGCCACACGAGTTGCCCATCGTCGGCGCGCACGCAGTAGACCGAGCCGTCGGCCGAGCCGAAGATCACAGTGTCGGCGTGATAGGTCGGCGGCGTATCGATGCGTCCGCCGGTAGCGAACTGCCAGAGCAGCTTCCCGTCGGCAACGTCCAACGCGACCAGATGGTGCTGGTCGACCAGTGGGACGAAGACTTTGTTGCCGACCGCGATCGGCGGCGCGACTTTGCCACCCAACGCGGTACGCCAAAGCAGCTTGGGCGTGGCCGGCAGTTGCGTGTCGACCGAGCCGGTTCGCATGGGGTCGCCCCTGAATGTAGGCCAGACGGAAGGATTTAGGATTTGGGATTTGGGATTTGGGATTTGACCGTAGGCGGGGCCACGTGTCAGACGCGCGTTTCCCTCGTCCCTCGTACCTAACCCCTCGTCCCTCACCCCTCGCCCCTCGCCCCTTCCCGCCGCCAAAGCATTGAAGCCGTTGAGCTTCTCGTCGATGTAGCAGGCGCAGGGGTGCGGCGGGGCGTATTGCAATCCGTTGGCGGGCATCATGCCGAGGTGGCAGATGCCGCGGATCCAGTTGTGGACGCTGTGCTTGCCTTGTTCGAGATCGACGAATTCGGTGCCGCGGCGACTGGCGAGGATGTAACGCGACGTGGCCTTGTTGCGATAGCAGCGGTGATGGTGATGCGTTTTGAAGATATTTCCCAACGGCACCTGTTTGCGTAGCTCGCCGCCGTGCAGGTCGTATCCGTTGGCTGTCAGCGGCCAGGAACTGTTGCCGCCCCGCTGGCCGGGCTTCACTTCGAGCTTTCCGCGGCCGAGTTCCGCGCTCCATGTCCAGACCAGGCCGTCGATGACGAAGACGTCTTTCCATTCAAACCAGAGATGTTGCAGGTACTTTTTGGGTTGCGTCCAGAGCGTCTCGCCCGAGTCGGCCGAGAACGCGGCGAGCTGGTTTGGACTGGCGTGAAGGACCACCCCGTCGCTAACGATCAGCGTGCCCGACCAGACGGTCTGCCGTGCGTTGATATTGCCGGCCTTGTAGTCGGCCTCGACCAGTGGGAAAGGCGTGCGCCACGCCTGCTTGCCGGTGGTTGCGTCGAGGCCGACGACGTCGCCGCCGTCCAACAGTGCGACCAGGCGGCCGTCGGTGGCGGTGTTCAGCGTGGGGTCGACCTTCGCCGGCGTCACGCTGCCGCGCATGGCCGAGAAGCGGTAATAGTCCGTCGTGGTCCCGCCGTAGTCGTTCTCGGACGTCCACAGCCGCTTGCCGCTCTCGGCATCGACCGCCACAACCCGGGCTCGGTCTTCATCGAGAACGGTCAATACGAGCCGGCCGTCAGTGTCACTCCCAGTGTAGAGGATCTCGGCGGTCCGCTCGGTACCGGCGTAAGTCTTCAGCACGCGGCCGGACCGCGCGTCGAGTTCGCTCACCGGCGCCCGATAGCCGAGCGTGACGTAGACCTTATCTCCCACGGCTACGAGCCGCTTCTGGATGTTCAGCGGGATGTTGCCGGGCCGGGGTGTGAACCAGGAAGGTTTCCACGCCTGCCAGCCCCAGTCCTCGATCGGCACCTTCCAGAGCAGCGTGCCGTTGAAGGCGTCGCGGGCGGCCAGCGACCAACGGTCGGGCAAGTCGTGATCGCCCAGCAGGCTGGTCGGCCCGTCGTCGACGATGTAGAACAGTTTGCCGCGGGCGGTCACCAGTGCCTTGACGCTCGAATCGCTTTCGTGCGACCGCATCCACAACGGCCCGGCGATCCACTGGTAGTGTTGCGGCGGTCCGACCACGCGGTCCCGGGCCACCGCGTTGCCGTCCGCCCCGTGCAGGAAGTGCGTCCACTCGTCGATCTCCGCCGGCCAGGGCTTCTCGACGGTGGTCCATTTGCCGTCACGCTTGATCCGAGCGATGCCCCGGGGACACAACACGCGAAGCACCTCGCCCATCGGTACGTCGCCAATATCTTCGACCACGAGCAGGTTGACGAGGTTGTCGGTGTAGGGCAGCCGGCGGCCGTCGAACACGTCGACCGACACCTTGCCGTAGAGCCCCAGCGAGCGGACGTGGCGGCGGGCCTGGGCGATGTTCTCCGCGTCGACGTCGATGCCATGGACCAGGATCGCGTCGCCGGCTGCAAACCGGGCCGTCATCCGACCGTCCCCACAGCCGACGTGAACGACCAGTCCGCCGGTAGTTGCGGTAGCGTCGAGAATTTCTTGAGGCGACTGGGCATTCGTGACCGCGGCAACGAACAGCAAGCCGACGGCCAGCAGGACGACAACGGGATGACGGACCTTCATGGATGACACCTTGGGTGTGAGGTATTTACGGGGTGTTCGACAGAGTAGTGGGGTGTTCGACAGAGTAGTGGCACCGGCGTCTCGCCGGTGATGCCTACAGA
>JABMRB010000791.1 GCA_013202865.1 Candidatus Nealsoniibacteriota bacterium
CGCCCGACCACGTCGAGGCCGGGCAGGCCCTGGGTGAGATCCATGCCACCGCCAAGCGTTGGAAGGACGTGGTCCGCGTGCTCGAGCCGCTGCTGACGTTCCGCCACGACTATCCCACCTACCACATGCTGGCCGAGGCACAGTACAACCTGGGCGAGCACGACAAGGCCCGTAAACACTACGAAGAGGCCGTCAAGCTCAACCCGCAGAGCGCGTCGGACCACTACCAACTCGGCAACATCTATTTGGCCGGCAACTTCTTCGCCCGGGCCGCCGAGTCGTACCAGTCGGCCTTGCGGCTGGGGCTCGACAGCCCCGTGTTGCGCTACAAGCTCGGGTCGGCCTATTTCAACCTGCGAAACTACTTCGGGCGGATCTCCGCCCAAACGGTCAAGTCGGGAAAGGCGGGCACGATCAACGCTCAGTCGTACCTGATCGAGCCGGTGCCCGGCAGTAAAGACGTCTTCCGCTGTGCGCCGGAGGCCTCGGCCGTCTACCAGATCGCCCGAGCCATCGCCGACGGCATCGAAGACCGGCCGGACATCCACGTGTTGCGGGCGACGATCTACCTCAACGCCCACCGCTACAAGCAGGCCTACGAGATGTTTACCGAGATCGGCGGCAAAGTGCCCGACGAGGACAAGGCCCTGTTCCACTACTACCACGCGCAGGCCGCCTTCGGCACCGGGCAGTTTGACCGCTACCTCGAACTACTCGCCGAAGCGATCAAGCTCGATCCGCAGTCCTACGAATCGACGCTGGTCGACGCCTATCTGAGCGTAGCCGACCAGCACAATCAGGCCGGGCGGCTTGACAAGTACATCGAGTTCCTCGCCAAGGCCGTGGCCGAGAGTCCCGGCACCGCGTCGTTGCACCTGAAACTGGGCGACGCCTACGAGGAGGCCGAAAAACCCAAGCAGGCTGTCTCGCAGTGGCGGATGGTGCTCGACATCGAGCCCGAACATCCACAACGGATGAAGCTGCTGAACCAGATCGAGAAGCACCGCATCGGGATGTCGCTCTCCGTAGTCGGCGGCGAGGAGCCCGTGTCGGAACCACCCGTCGAACCGAAGCCGGAGCAGTAGCAGTAGCCTACTGTCGAAGACCTCGTGGCACAGGCGTCTCGCCTGTGGTATAGTTTGCGTAGCTGGATTCGCGAGAATTCAGTCGAATGCGGCGGCGACTGAATTTTTGCGAATCCAGCTACGCGGGCCACCTACACCACAGGAATTCCCTGCCATGAAGAAGCAAACGCTGCTGGCGTGTTCGATCCTGGCTGCCACACTGCTGCTCACCGGCCGGTCCACCGTCGCGGCCGAGAAACACAACGCATTGCTGGCCTCCGGGCGGTTCCTGCACATCCCCGGACCGAACCCGATCCTCGTGCCCGGCAAGGAGGGGGCCTGGGACGACGGCGTGATCGAGGCGGCCGACGCACTGGAGGACCGGGGGTCCTATTACCTCTTCTACCACGGCACCGGAAGCGGCAAAGGCTACCAACTGGGTGTGGCCACCGCCGCGCATCCCTTGGGGCCGTTTCGCAAGCACGGCAACAAGCCGGTCCTCGAAATCGGGCCCAAGGGAAGCTGGGACGACCGGCACGTCGCCTGCGCGATGATCCTCAAGGAGGGCGTCGACCAATACACGATGTGGTACTCGGGGCACGGTTCGTCGAAGGAGCATCCCGGATGGAGCGTCGGACTGGCCACGGCGTCGCATCCGCTGGGACCGTGGAAGAAGCACGCCGCCAATCCGATCCTCAAACGCTTCGGATACGTCGGCGGCGTGGTCGAGGCCGCCGGGCAGTACTGGCTCTATACGGCCCATCCGATCGGCTCGACCGGTGCCGACTACAGCCCGATGTCGCTGGCCGTGGCCGACTCACCCGCCGGACCATGGACGCCCTACGCCAAGAACCCCGTGCTGCGGCAAGGCCGTTGGGGTGAGTGGGACGACGGCGGATACTCCGAGGCCGAGGTGCTCTACTCGGGCGGGATCTTTCATATATTCTACGGCGGCGCCAAGCTCGACCCCGAGCGGATCCGCACTCGCGAGAGCATCGGATACGCCTACAGCACCGACGGCTACCACTTCACCAAGTACACCGGCAACCCGGTCGCCGCGCATCAGGCCAACCCCAACGCCGCGGCCTTCGCCGAGGTCCACGCGATCATCGAGCCGCCGGTGATCTACCTCTATCACACGCTGCGCTATCGCCGGCCGCCGTCGCCCGCCGAAGCCGAGCAGTTTCCGAACGTCGAACACCTGGGCGTGCAGATGCTAGTCACCGGCAGTCCGTTCCGGCTCGACGTGCCGGTGCTGACGCGTGCGACGCTCGCCCCGAAGACTGCAACTTCGCTGGAAGATTGCCCGCCGATCTGTCTGAGCAGCGTGAAGCGGGTCGCGCTAACGGTCGAATGCACGTATCACCGCAAAGGCGTTTTCCCGCTAACCGTCGCCATCCACTCAAGCCCCGACGGCGAACGTTACGACACGGTCAGCCTGCACAACCTCGTCAACAGTTTCGACGCCGGCCGGCGGTGCCAAAAGACGATCGAGATCGACACATCGGCCCGGTTCCTCAAGGTACTCGTGAACAACCCCGACCCGTCCCAGAGCATCTCAAGCATCAAGGTCACCGCGACGCTGGGCGGATGAGACTGGCCTCTGTCCCAGCCCCGAGTCCCCAGCCCCTACTTCCGCCCCCGCCACCGGCGAAACGCAAGCAGCGACAGCAGACCGCAACCGAGCAACATGAGAGTGCCCGGCTCGGGGACGGCGGGGTTGTGGAGTTGGGCGATCTCGCCGGCGTTTAGCGCTCGGGCGTACATGCGTACGTCGTCCATCGAACCGGCGAAATACTGAGAGTCGTTGTACTTGGAACCGAGACTCCAACCGTCGACGTCGAACGAGCCGGCCGCCTGGGTCCGCGCGGCCGAGAACTGGCCGTCGACGTAAAGCGTGAGCGTGTCGTCCGCGCCGCCGGTGAAGGTCATCGCCATGTGGTGCCACTTGCCGTCGGCCAGGCTGATCCCATGGGCCAGCGCGTTGGCGGCCGGGTCGGAACCGGCGTCGCCCATCAGCACGGCCGGCTGGCCTAGCGACAGCACCATCGCGATCGCGTCGCCGCTACCGCTGCCGCTGCTGTGGATCGCGGTGAGTAGATCGGCGGAGTTGTCGGTCTTGAACCAGGTGGCCAGCGTCAGCGCGGCGTTGCCGGGGTTCGACTTGCCGTAGACGTCGATACGCGAACTGCTAAACGTGGAGCCGAAGTAGGCCGCTTGTCCCAGGCCGCCCGGGCCTGTATCTGACGACCAGCCTCATCCGCAGGGCACGCCGTCGAGCCCGACGGAGTTCGCGCCATAGTTGGCGTCGTCCTCGAAGGCGTAATGCACTTCCAGGTTCGAGATCGTGTCGGCCACGGCGGCCGAGCCGACCATCGCCAACGCCACACCAATCGCACCGATGAGTTTTGCGCGCATGATACCGGGTACTCGATAAAAAGAGTCAGCCGTGAAAAGAGGAGCATGCCCATGGCCGCAAAAAGGTCCCCCGCAGGCACAATTTGCCTGCACCCCTCCATTATAATTCGCCCGGCCCGATTTTGCAAATACTTTGTTCTTGGCGTCCCGGCGCGAGCCGACCTACCTACTTTTCCCCCAACACCAGCACCCCCCGCCCGTGTTGGCGTGCCTCTGGCAGGTGCGCCGTTCCCGGATGGACCGTAATTTTCACCGCCCGCAGCCGGTCGCCGGCCGCCGTCCGGTGGGCCGGTCTGGTCGCAACACGTTGCCGCGTAGCGACTTACGCCGACGGCCGGCACCTTGACATCCGTATCGTATGCGACTGCAATCGCCACGGGCGGGCGGCGATAACTCGTTGGGGCTTCGAGGTTTGCGGCAATGTTGCACAGTTTTTTGGAATTTCGGGGTTTCAGGTGGCAATAACTCAGGTTCAACGTGGATTCTGTGTACGTATTCGCGGGCGAAAGTGCGGTTTCCATTTCTCCGTCACCCTTCTCCCCTGGACGAGGAGTTTTTGGTAATTGGGCCGGTTGTTTTGGGCCGGCCAGCGTAGCGCGTGGTGGTTCAGTATACAAGAGTACCGTATCTCGGGGAGCTATTCCAGAGAAGTTTCTGGGCCAGTGGTTGGACTACAACCAATACGTTGCCAACAGATTACTCACGGCGCCGGCCCGGCCGAGCACGGGGAGATGATCGCCGCGAAAAACACAAAAAGGCACAAAAAGGGCAATCGAACGTAGGGCTGCCTATCCGTGACATCCGTGTAATCCGCGGTTCGCTTTTTCGTGCCTTTTTGTGGCAAGAAAGCAAACGCCTCACCCACCGCCTACAACCAATACGTCGCCAGCAGCAGATCGATGGCGTCTTGCGAATCGGGCGTCCGGTCGGCGGCCCCGGTCCGGTCGAGCCCGAACTCCGCCAGCCACGCCAAGGCCCGGGCACTCACTTCTTCCCCCTCGCCGCTTAGATCGATCAACTCCAACGCGTTAAAAAAGCTCGTCTGGTTGTTCCGCGCCAGCAGCACGTCGGTGGCGTTGACCTCGCCGTCACGGTCGAAGTCGTAGGGGAAGGTGACGTCTGCAGGGTTGGTGGCTAGGCTGCGGGGGTTGTTCCGGGCTAAGAGCAGATCGGTGGTGTTGACCGTTGCGTCGGTCTGGGAATCGCCCGCCTCGGCCACGGCG
>JABMRB010000792.1 GCA_013202865.1 Candidatus Nealsoniibacteriota bacterium
CCCAGCGTCCGCTCGACGTCCCACTGGTGCAGCAGCAGGCGAGCACATTGTTGGTAGAGATCGCTGCGGTCGCGCGGCAATTCCTGGTGGCGGTTCAGGATGGCCATCATGGTCAGCAGCAGCGGGTTGCCCGCAAGCTGGGCGATGGATGTTGACCGCTTTATTGCCTTCAGAAGACGCTCGCGTTTCTGTCGAGCCTCGTCCCCTCTTTCGAACGTGACGTCGTGCCAGAAACCGAGGAAGGCGTCTACCTGACTCTCGTCAAAATCCTGAATCATGAAGTGCTGGAACTTCTCGTCGCGAAGGCGTTGAGGGCGGTAACCGACGACACGCGACGTGATCACGATTCTCAGATCGGGGAATTCGCAGCAGAATCGTTGGATGTCGTTTATGACCAGTTCACGCTCAGCGGGATCGAAGATTTCGTCCAGTCCATCCAGCAGGAGAGTTACGCGGTCCGGATTGTCCGTTAGGTGACTGAGCGTCTGCTGGTTGAGTCGATGCCAACTGGAACCTTCCTGTAGGTACCTGAGTAAGCTCTTGTCGTTGCCACCGTCCCAGCGATGGTAGTCGCGCAGCTCGATCAACAACGGCACCGGCAGAGTATCCCACTGTCCGTCGTTCCTGATACGAGTCCAGCGTAAGGCCAGAAACCGTAGCAGTGCCGACTTCCCGGAACCCGGGTCACCAAGGATGACGCATCGTTTGACGGAGGAATCATCAACGACCTCCAGAACCGGGCGTATCGGCTGGCTCAGGTACTGGCGCCGTCGGTCGTCTTCCATCTGTTCGGCTTCCGCCAGTTCGGCGGCATTGAGTTCGCCTTTTTCCACCAGAAGCTGGACGTGTTCCTTCGGCATTTCCAGAAGACGTGGCGTGTATTCGTGGCACTCTCGCACCGACTGAGGAATGAACACGTTCCACAACCGCACGCCGCCGTAATACGCGCCGGAAACGTCAAGCATCTCGAAGTTCAGAACGTCGAAGCGATCGGTCAGCGCCTCCCGATAGCCGCTCACGTCAAATTCGTCGGGGACTGTGTCGTGCGCGGCTTGGGCAGTTTCCGCCGGCGGTTTCACGGCGCGCGCAGCGAAATCAGGGACCCAGGGACGATCAGCGTCGGAGAGCCACAGGTTCAAGTCGTTCTCAAGCACATCACGAAAACCTGACGGCCCGGGGTATTGGGCATAAAAGACCGGCGGATCGTTTTTCTGCAGGCGCTGGCGGAATGCTCGGACTTTGTTCCACTGCTGCAATGCCTTCGCGATTTCTTCAGGGTCGGCGGGTGCAACGAATTTCTCGACGCGACGAAAGAACCACTTAATCTCCGGCCAGCTCGAGCCAAGGTTGCTCTCCAGCGCCCAGTTGAATTCCTCTTCTGTGCCCGATTCTGCTTCACCCGTCGGCATCCCGAACCGCTGAGCCATGATCCCCACGACCAGTGCAAGCGAGTCCCTGTACTTTTCAAGCGTTTGTTGCGTGATCAGCTCCTGCGGACGCCCCACACCGATCGTCGCATAGTTTTCCCAGTCGATCACCTCAAATCGCACGTTCCAGAGGCGCGCGTGGTGGCGGTTGTACCGCTCGAAGAAACGTCGGACGTGCTGGCGTTCTTCGCCGACGTCGCCGGGCGACGCGAGAAAGACGTGGTAAGTGTAGGTTGTGTGAGGGGAAAGTGTCATGGCGCGATAGACTTCCGCGTATGGTGCTCCAAACAACTATCGACGTTCCACTTGGTTCCCAAGCTGGAGCTTGGGAACCAGGGAAATGGTCGTTAGTGAGATGGTGGCCAGTCCGAACGGTCTTGCTCGGCGTGGTCGTTGCCGTGCTGACCGTCGCAACCGCCCGGGCCGGCTCCTCTTGGCCCACGCTGCACAACGACTACCAACGCTCCGGCTACACCGACGAGGTCATCCGAGGCCCGTGCGGGCGGAAGTGGTTTCGCAGCTTCCACGAGGAGATGATCGGTGCCCGCCTCGAAGCGATCGTCGCCGGGGGCCTGTGCTTCGTCGGCACTTACGCCGGCAACCTCTACGCACTTGACGTCGAGACCGGCAAGACCCTGTGGAAATACCCGGCCGGCGGTCCGATCGGCCACTCGCCCTGCTGGCACGAAGGGCGAATCTACGTCTGTACCGACGAGCGTTTTGACACCGGCGGCATCCTCTGCCTCAATGCGGCCGAAGGCAAAGAGGTCTGGCGCTACCGTGCCAAAGCGGGCATCTTCAACTCGCCCGCCTGCGACGGCCGTAACGTCTACGCCGGCGACCGTGCCGGCGTGTTCCATGCCGTGGAAATCGCCACGGGCCGCAAGGCGTGTACCTTCCAGACCGGCTACATGATCCTCAAGCCCGCCTCGTTCTCGCCCGACAAAAAACGCATCGTCTTCGGCTCCGAAGACATGCACGTCTACTGCCTCTCACCCGAGGGAAAGCTGCTCTGGAAATCGCCCAAGCTGCCCGGCCTGTCCCTTCGCGACGCGGCACCGACAATCTGGGCCGACAAGGTCATCGTGCGGACCAACCCGGCCGCCCCGTTCCACGAGTCGCTCTACGTCAACCGATCGCTGCTGGGCGACGTCCAACGC